>VBMR01000122.1 GCA_005878325.1 Methanobacteriota archaeon
CATCGGTCCGTTGGTCGATAACGACGCAGGACTTCGATCGCCCACTGCACTTTCCGGAACTCATCCGGGTCGCCGCCGCGGTCTGGGTGGAACTTTCGGGCGCGGGCGCGATAGGCCGATTCGATCGCGGCCTTGGAGGGCCACCCGCGGCCGAACCGCGGCGGATGGACCCGCACGTCCTCGAACCCGAGGATGCGGAGGGCGGCGGCGATCCCTTTCGTCTGCAGGTAGAACTCTCGCAGATCCGAGAAGATGCCGCCCGACTCGTGGCCTCCTTCGATGCTGTACCGCTTGTGGTCCCGCCCGATCGCGGTCCCACCACGGTGGTCGTGGCCGCAGGCGAAGCAGAAGAACCGGTCCGCCACGCCTCCCAAATCGAGGGCCCACCGGATAGCCTCTCGGGTCGCAGAGGCAAAGGTTATTCGCACCTGCTGCGTTCGCATCGCTCGTGTCGTTTCAGGCAGGCCCTTCCGTCTTCAAGGACCAGGGGAAACTGTCGTTCGACTATCTCCCGGACAAGATGATCCACCGGGAGGCACAGACCCAGCGGCTCTTCAGCCTGCTCCGGCCGATCATCGAGGCGGGCGCGTCGAGCAACGCGTTCCTGTACGGGGCCGTCGGCACGGGTAAGACCCACACCGCGAAGCGGTTCTGTTTGGATTTCAAGAAGCACGCCGGGGAAAAAGACCGCGCGGTCGACTGGAACCTCGTGAACTGCCGCCAGAGGATGGGGGACGACGCCGTCCTGTTGCGGCTCCTGCAACACTTCGACCCGCACTTCCCGGAACGGGGGTTCTCGATCGCGGAGAAGTTGGAGAGCCTCCGGAAGCACCTCGAGAAACACAAACTCCACTTCATCGTCATCCTGGACGAGGTGGACGCCCTCCTGAAGAAGAGCGGCGCGGACCTGATCTACTCCTTCGCTCGGATCGCGGAGGAGGCCACCGCGGCCAAGGGAAACATCTCGATGATTTTGATTTCCCAACGGCCGAACGCCCTCGAGTACATGGACGCCGCGGCCCTGAGTACGTTCCGCCGCACGAATGTGGTCGAGTTCCCTCGCTACGATCGGAAGGAGCTGGAGGACATCGTCCGGACCCGCGTCTCGCTCGCGCTGCATCCGGGCACCGTGGGCGAGGATTTGATCGAGTTGATCGCGGACATCGCGTCCGAGTTCGGGGACGCCCGGTATTCGATTGAACTCCTGGAGAAGGCGGGCATGCTGGCGGACGAGGAGCATGCGGAGGAGGTCGCCGCCGAGCACATCCGAGGAGCGAAAGCCCATGTCCATCCGATCGACGTCGAGGAACGGCTCGGGCTCCTCGATGCCCCGAAGAAGCTCGTCCTCCTGTCGATAGCTCGGAAGAGCCGCAAGAAGGCGTACATCACGATGGGCGACGCCGAGAATGCCTACGCGGTCGTGTGCGAGGAGTACCACGCGAAACCGCGGGCCCACACCCAGTTCTGGAAATACGTGAAAGAACTCGACGCCCTCGGGCTCGTCGATACGAAACTCAGCGGGAAAGGGGAGGTCGGCAAGACGACGCTCATCTCCCTCCCGGAGATTCCGGCGAAGGTCTTGGCCGATAATCTCGAACGAAGCTTGAAGCGGCGGTAGGTCCTATGGAGAAAGGCAATGGGATGGGTACAACCCGAGGAAAGGGCGATGGGCACCGAAGCTGAGTCCGTCCGCTCGGGCGCGCCCCTCGACATGGAGAAGGGCGTCTGCTATCTGGTCAAAGAGAAGAAACCGGAGATGAGCTACCGCCTCTTCGAGAGTCTCGTGGCACAAAAGATCCCGGGGCTGTGCATCACGCGCCAGTACCCGGAGCGCGTTCGCCGCGAGCGCGGGGTATCCGACGTCCGGGTGATCTGGCTCAGCCACACCCCCGGAGAGGACTTCCACAACCCGACGGCGATCGGCACGCTCGCGAAGGTGATCCAGAAATTCATCGAAGACAACAACGGGGAAGGCGTCGTCCTCTTGGACGGCCTCGAGTACCTGATCATCAACAACGGATTCCTCCAGACGCTCATGTTTGTCGAGCACGTGAACGAGTTCGTCATGCAGCGCCGGGCCATCATCGTCATTCCCGTCAGCCCGGAGACCTTGGAGGAGAAGGAGCTCGCCCTCTTGGAGCGGAATCTGAAGGTTTTGGAGTCTCCCGTCCTCCGAACGGACCTCGAGGCCCGCGAAGTGAGCCGCCTTCTGGACTCCTACTGAGACTCCGAAGAACCGCCGAGTTGCCGGCCCACGATCTCATCGACCAGGGTCAGGAACTTGTCTTCCTTCCCCTTGGGGACCGTCGCACCGGAGGCGATGTTGTGCCCACCCCCGTTCCCGTCCACTTCGACCGCGGCGTCCCGCAGCGCGACGGCAAGGTCCACTCCGGCGGCGATCATGGCGCGCGTGGCGCGGGCGGAGACCTTCGTGACGCCGTTGAGGACACTCAATCCGAGGGTCGGCTTCGACTGGTCGAAGAAGAACAACATCCCGGTCCCCGCGATCGATCCCGCGAGGCTCGCGTCGTCGGAATAGAAGAACTGGATGTGCTTCTTCGTGAAGAGCCCTTTCTTCTCGAGTCCGACGAGAATCTCGAGCACCTTGGCCGTGTACTCCTCCAGAAGCTTCTCCGCTTTCCCGAGGGCTTCCCGGTCGCCGAGGCATACGGCCATTCCGAGGGCCTCTTGTCCGAGCCGATCGCAGCTGTTCACGAGAGCCTCGAGATCCTGCCCGTACATCTGGTCCGGCTCGATCCAATACCGGTCCTCGACGAGGACATCCACCGCCTCGGGTGCGGCGCCTTGTTCGACGAGACGCACCGCGAGGGCGGAAGTGAGCCTGCGGCGGTCTGCGGCACTGAGTTCCCGCACCGCCACATCGGGATCGAAGCCGCCGCTCCGAAGGAAATCCGCCGCCGCGTCGGGTCGCCCGGAGAGTCCGCGGAAGTACGGTTCGACCGATTGGCCGAGGGCCTTCTTCAGGGGGAGATCCCGCAGCGCGAGCCGTCGCTCCGGGACGAGGATCTTCCGCTCGACCGCCTCTCCGAACAGGGCCGCATTCACCCCGATGAAACCGCCGATGGCCTGCTTGTCCCCGATCGCCCCCGCGATCGCGGGCCCTGCCAGGTCCCAGTTCGCTTCGTCCAGGACGAGGGAGAAAAGCCACGTCGTCGTCGCGCCACACATCGCCCGCGCGCCATCGACCCCCGCGAGATGCGGGTTCACGTGGGCGACCTTGTCCGAGTCGCGGATCGGCTTGTGGTGGTCCAGGACGACGACCGGATATGGCAGGGCCTCGAGGAGGTCCAGCTGTGCGGAGCCCATGTCGCTCACGATGAGCAATTCGTTCGTCTCCTCCCGCAACCGCGCGGCGGAGGTCCGGTCCAACGCATGCGTCATGGACACGTGGACCCTCTTGCCCCGGCGCATGAGGGCTCGAGCGAGGATCGCGGCAGACGTCGTACCGTCCGGGTCGTAGTGGCAGAAGACGCGGACCCGGGACACACCGTCGACGAGTTCCGACGCTTTGCGAACGCGATCGAGGAGGCCCTGCGGCGCCAGGTCTTCCAGGCGCGTCACCATCGGGCCACCTACTTCACTTGGAGCTCCGTATCCTTGGAGGAGTACTGCCAGCTCTCGGGAAGGACGCCGTGTTCCTTGTAGTACCGCGAAAGCCGGCGGATCTTCGATTCGATCAGCTGGAGGCCCCGCTTGTTGCTGAGATCTTTCCCGTGATCCTTCAGGTGAGTCTGCAGGTTGGTCGCCCGGCGGATCAAACCGACGAGGTCGTCCGGGATCGCGATCTTCGCCCCCTTCGAACGCAGGATCTCGGTGACACTGCGGCCCGTCGCGAGTCGGACGTTCGGCACGCCGAGCCCGTCGCGAAGCCGGGTGCCAATCGCGGCGGCGGAAAGCCCTTCCTGATGGAGCCGCAGGATCGTCGCCTCGAGATCCTCCTTTTCGGCCACGACCCATTTCGGGTTCGCCTTGAGGAAGGGTCGCGTGGAACCGCTTCGGCCTTTGCGTTTCGCATGGAGGCGGGCCATGGGGTCCTCGAAGGGGCGTTGCATACCGCGGGGACGTATTTAAGATTCGCCTCGACGCGCGACCGCCATAATCCGGAACGTGCTCGCGGTGACTCGCGTGAATCCCCTGCGGCCCGGCGGCGTCCCCGCGAACTCACCTGCGAGCGAGAGCCCCGACTCGCGAAGGAGAGAACCCATTTCCTGGCGCATGTACGTTCGAATCGCGTGGCGTTCGGTGAACCGGTCGACGACCCGGCGGCCTCGGACTACCAAGAAATGAAAATCGATTGCGAGGATCGACCGGCGCCGACCGAACGTGCCCTCGGAGAAACGCAGAACCTGCAACCCCTCGCTCGTACAATCCAACCAGGACTGGATCCCTGGCCGGACCGCCGTCGTCTGCCAGTACTCGAAAACGAAGGGGCCTCGAGGCGCGAGATGCGACCGCACGCTGCGGAAACACCGAGCCGCCTCCGACCGACGGAGGTAGCCGAAACCACCGAACATGCAGATCGCGGCATCGAACGTTTGCGGGAGCCGGAAGGATTCCATCCCCGCGAGGACGAACCGGGGTCGGGGTTCCCCTCGTCCCGCTTTCTTCCGGGCGATCGAGAGCATCTCCGGGGATCGATCGACCCCGGTGACCTGGTATCCGCGATGGGCCAGAAGGAAATCGTGATTCCCCGTGCCACAACCGAGGTCGAGGATGCTCGTCGGCGACACTCCATATCGCCGGAAGATTTTTTCGAGATAGTCCACGTCGGCCTCGTAATCGACCACGTTCCGGTAGAGTAGTACCGTGCCCACCGGGCGTACACCCGGCTCGCGGCGCGAGACACGCCGAGACGAAACCCGTCACGCCAGATGATGCTACTCTTTCTGCACAACGAGGGCCGCGTGGTCCGTCTGATACGGCGCCAAAACACGAAGGTCCAGGACCTTGATGTCCGCCCCCTCGATTTTTCGCCGGGCGTCTTCGTATATGCTGGAGGGCCTCGCCGCCACATCTTCGGAACGAGCCTTGATCATCAAGTAACCGACTCCGCCAGGCCGGAGCCATTCGAAATTCTTCTGGAAAATCTCCTCCTGGTCCCGCTGCGCCACGTCCTGATAGAGCACGGAAACCGGCCCCACTCGGCTCCCGTATCCCTCCGGCTTTGCGGCGTCGTCGAGGATTGGCAAGACATTCGGTCGGCCCTCGGCCAGCTTCAACAGGTCTCGGAAGGAGCGGCGGGAGATCTCGACCGCCGCGATGGTCCCGTGTGAGCAGACGTCGGAGAGATGGCTCACGGTCGTCCCGCTACCCGCGCCCAAGTAGAGGACCGATGCCGCCTCGCGGAACGGCCACACGCGCCCGCCGCACCGGAGGTACGCGGCCAACTTGCTGCGGTTCGCGTCCCAGCGACGGTATTCGACTCCGCCTTCGACGGAACGGCCCTCTCCATATACGGACGTGCCCGGGACGAGATTCCGTGTGAGGAGCCAGGGCCCATCCGTATACACGCCCTCCCATTCCGTCGGGCGGATTGCCATCGGAGCGTCGATGGAACCGCGGATAATGAGTCTTCGCGGCTGCGCCTGGGGCCAGCTGATTCTACGGCATCTCGGTGGAGGGGGGCGCGGGGCTGTCGTCCTTCGGACGCGCGGATTTCTTCGTCGTCTTGGCCGTCTTGGTCGGCTTGCCCGCGGCCTTCTTCGGTTTCGCGGACTTCGCTTTCGTCAATCGTGCGAGCCGATCCAGGCCCGCGAGCGCCTCCGGGTCCTCCGGACGAAGGCGGAGCGCCTGCTCATATGCCCGAACGGCTTCCGCCCGGTCCCTTGTGCCTTCCAAGGCTTTCCCGAGATTCAACAGAATCCGCGGGGATTCGAATAACTTCGCGGCCCGCTTCAAGTTCGTGGCGGCCGACTTGCGGTTGCCCATCGACAGATATGCGATGCCGAGGTTGTTCAGCGCATCCGCCCGCTGCGGATCCCGCCCGAGGGTCTCCCGTAGAACATCGATTGCCTCCCTCGTCCGACCCGCGACAAGGAGGGCGACTCCCTCGTCCGCCATGGCGTCGAGGTCGGTCGGATCCTGGCGGGTGGCTTCCCGAAGGGCGTCCGCCGCGGCCGCGGGGTGGCCGGCCCGCAGCAATGAACGACCGAGGGTTCGACGAAGGCCTTGCGCCTCCGGATGCAAATCCACCGCGGTCTGCAGGACCTTCGTGGACTCCTCCTCGAATCCCGCACGCTTCAGGAACGAGGCCTTCATCAGGAGTCCGCGGAGATCGCCCGGCCGGGTCGCGAGGAACCGATCGAAGGCTTGCGCGGCTCCGTCGAAGTTGCCTCCGGCGACCAGAGCCTCCGCCCGATGCAAGTTCCCCGATGGATCGCCCATCGCGGTCGCGCGGGAGAATGACTTCGCGGCCTCTGGGAAGAGCCCGCTCGACACCTGTGCGTAGCCCAGGCCGACCCAGGGGGCCGGCGCGTCCAGATGGATCGTCGACTCCCACACCCGCACCGCGAGGTCCGGATGGTTGAGACGCAACAACAGGGCGGCCTGATGTTCCCGTGCCGGCCGCCAAGAAGGCGCCGGGGACCGCCGACGGACGTGGTCCGCAACGCGCATCCGAACGATCGCGCTCCGACCTTTGGGATTCAGTCCAAGGTCTGAGCACATCTGCTGGAGGGAGGGCCAGTCCGCATGCTCGACTTCCGCGAGGGAGGGCCCGCTCATGGCGTCACCTGCGTGCACTGGGCGCGAATCTCGCACTCCGCGCATCCCGGATCTCCCGCGAGGTAGGTCCCGAAGCATTCGTAGACCCCGCGATAGAAATCGGACTTCGCGCGTTGGGCCTTCGCCTTTTCGAACCCGCTTTGGGCGGGCCGCGATCGCGGTTCCAGGGCGAGCGCCCTCTCGAAGGCCTTCATCGCCAGGGTCGATTCCCCGAGCGCAAGGTGGGAATGCCCTTTGACGATCCACAACCAAGAGGCCTCCCGGATTCGGAGCGCGCGTTCCGCCCAGATGACGGTCTCACCGGGGTGCTCGGCATCGCGGGCCAGGAGGGCTCGGTTCGCCAGGGCGTCGTAGAAGTCCGGATTCAGCTGGAGGGCCTCTTCGATACATCGCGCCGCGGCCGCCCCCTCCCCAAGACGCAGGAGGGCGGCGCCCTTGTTGTTCCATGCCCCCACATGCTCCGGCCGCATCTCGAGGACCTTGTCGTAGCAGGCGATCGCGCCGCGGTAGTCGCCCTGGTCGTGGAGGACCGCGCCCTTGTCGATCCACGCTTCGATGGACCGAGGATGGAGTTCGAGCAAGCGGTCGTACGCCTCGACTTCCTCTTTGAACCGGCCGACCTCATGAAGGGCCGAGGCGAGCCCGAGCCATCCCTCCTCCGATTCCCCGTTTCGCTTCAGGGCCGCCGCGAAGGCCTCGATGGCTCCCGGGATGTTGCCGTCCTTCCGGAAGATGTGACCCCGGAGAAGCCATGCCGCGTCATATTCCGGCTTCAACTGGATCGCGATGTCGTTCTCCCGCAGGGCACCCGCAAGGTCTCCCTGGGCGAGCGCGTGGCGCGCGGCCCTCATCGCGGATTCGAGTCGGTCCACGCTTGGAAGGAAGCGGTACGAGGCCTCCCGAGAGAGGGTCACAGATCTCCCTCCGATTCCAAGCGACGCAAGCAGCTCGCGCGCCCCCTCTGGGCGAGCTCGTGGTCCGGCTTCAGGGCAAGCGCATGGTCGTACGCCGAGAGCGCTTCCCCGTACCGTTCGAGTTGCTGGAGGGCGATCCCCCGGCCGGCCCAGGCATCGGCGTTCCGCTCTCCCTTGTCGAGGGCTTGATCGTATCGCACGAGGGCCATCGCGGCATCGCCGCCTTCGAGGGCGAGCTCCGCGAGTTGCAGCAACACGTGGACGTCTTCCTGGTCCGGCTCAATCGATTCGACGAAGCTGTGGAAATCCGGCGAGAGCGAGGGCCCTTCTTCGCGGGGTCCGGTCTCGGTGTCGTCTTCCTCCTCAATCTCCTCGAATGCCCGCACGAGAGATTTGAAATCCCGGGGCGGCTCCCGCTCCGGCCGCGGCACGGTCCATTCGTCCTGCGGTTCCTTCGGCTCCTCCTCGCTCGGGGTCCCGGCCGACTCCCAATACGACTTCTCCCGTGCCTGTGGCGCACGGTCCTCACGCCCGCTCGCCGGCAACCTCTGCGGCGCGGGCCGCGGAGTGGGCATCGACTCAATGGCCTCGCGGGCGCGCACCACGGACCGGTTGTCCGGCTCCTGGATCGAGGCGTGCTCCAGGGCCGTCGCGGCGGCCGCGACGTCTCCCAGGGCGGCGTGGGCTCGGGCCTTTCCGGCCCATGCCTCGACGTTCTTCGGATCGAAGGAGAGGACCTTCTCGAAGCACTCGAGCGCCTCGGGAGCCCGGTTGTGGTCCAGCAGGATGCGCGCCTTCGCGATCCATGGGCCCAGAAGGTTCCATTGCAGCGCGATCGCGCGGTTGTAGTATTGGATCGCGGCCCCCCAACGACCTTTCCGGTCGAGCAACTCTCCCTTGCGGAAGAGGATCGGCGCATTCTGCGGGTTCTTCCCGAGGGCCCGCGTGAAAAGCGTCTCCGCGGCTTCCGTGTCTCCGAGGTTCAACAGGGCATCGCCGAGCCCCAGGACGGACCTCGTGTCGCCCGGGTTCGCGTCCACGATCGCCTGGTACAGGATGGCGGCCTCGTGCGGATGGCCGTCCCGCCGCAGCTGCTCCGCTTTCATCGCGATGTCCGCGGTCTTCGAAGGCCCGATCCGCAGGACCTCCCGCAACGCCTCGATCGCGTCCGGGAGTCGTCCGAGTCCGAACAACAGGTTCGCCCGTTCGAACCAAGCCTGACGGTGGTTTCGATCCGTGTCCAGGACCTTCTGATAGCATTCCAGCGCCTCCGCGGGGCGGTGCAGGAGGGCCAAGACGGAGGCCCGATCGAACCAGAGGCCGATCTCCTCCGGTCGTTCCTGCAGGAGACGGTCGTAGCAGTCCAGGGCGGCCTCGTACGCCCCTTCTTCCAGGAACGCCTGCGCCTCCTCCCGCAGGTGGACGGCGCGCTGCTCCTCCTCGACCTCACCGGGGACGAGTTCGAAGCGGATGGCGCGGGCCAATGCCTCCGACACACCCTTGCACTGGGTGAGCGCCTTCGCATCCGCGGCCTGGAGGGATGCCAAGTCCGGGAATGCGGTCGCGATCACGTCGGCCTGGGATGCCCCCATGCCGGGGACGTTCCCGAGGAACCGCAGCACCTGGATGCGGGCTTGGTCCTTCTCGAGGGCGATGAGGCGTTCCGTGGCGGCGCGGGCCTTTGCCGCAACCTCCTGCTCCTTCGTCGCGATCGTCTGTTCCCGGTGCTCGAGGGAACTCTCCTTCGTCCGGATCGCCTCGGCCCGCAAACGGGAGGCGGACTCCAACTTCGCCCGCTGCCGCTCGAGCTCGTGTTTCATCGTCTCGAAGTCGAGCCATTTGTCTTCGTCGACCGACTCTTCGGGCTCCGGTTCCGGCTCGGGCTCGGGGTGGGGACGCGGGACCGGTTCCGGGAGAGGAAGAGGCGGCTCCGGCCCGGGGACCGGCTCCGGTGGAAAGGGCTCGGGAGCGGGAAGCGGGACATTCTCGTCCCCTGTGGCGATGTCCTCGAGGTCCGTTTCCGGAAGCTCGAGTGCTGGCTCCGATACTGCTTCCTCCTGAGCCGTCGACGTTTGGGGGGCGTGCAGGCCCGCGACGACGTCCGGTTCCCTCGTCTTCGATGCAGCGGGTTCTATCTCCGCTGCGGTCTCGGGAGGAGAGAGGACATTCGCCCGCAACCGGTACTCCGACGCCAGATGGGAAGGCAGCCAATCGCACGTGGACAGGTATCGGTACATCGCCACGAGCGCGCCGCGACCCTCCGCGTCCGAGGGCGTTGATCGGCGTGACTCGCGGAGGAATGTGTGCAGGACGTCTGCATCTCCCACGCTCAGGATCGGATGCTCCCCTTCGTCGATCTTCAGGAGCCGGACGAGACGGGTCGCACCGGTCGCCCCAGGCTCCCCCCGGGGGGCCACCCACTCGATCGTCGCGATATCCGCGGACATCAGGGGAGCCTCGCGGGGCGCCACGAAGTCAAGTAAGGAGGGGCCTGGCACAAGGGCCGGGTTGAGCCAGAGGGGATGGTATGCGATCAAGTAGTCCGCGCAAGACGGGCACAGGAAGTCCCGACTCACGGCGCCACAACGGACGCACCGCGACGGGAGCACACTCGAATGCAGGGGACGTGTGCCTTATAAAATCTGGGAAGTAAGTGATGGATTGGACAATGTCCCCGTCGTCGGAGAGGGCCGACACCTTCATCGGCTAGGGAGCCGGTTCCGCCGACGGTGGGATCGCGGAACTGCGGATGCGTCGGGCACGCCGCGGAGACCTCTCGATCATGTGGTCGGCCACGCTCCAAACGGTCTGGGACGACCTGCCCCCGGACGAGCGGGGACATCTCGATCGGGCGGCATGGGAGCGGCACTTCCGGAAGAAGATCGAGGCCTTCGTGGAAGGCGACCGGACGGAACGATGGGTCGCCGAGGGTCCTTCGCGGGAGTTCCTCGGATACTTGATCCTCGGCGAGAGCGGGTTCCTGACGCCGGAGACGAACGCATTCGTGTACGACATCTGGGTCGCGCCGGAGTTCCGAGGGCGGGGGATCGGAAAGGCGCTCGTCGAATGGGCGTCCGAATGGGCGCGATCCCGCGGCCATCGGAAAATCAAGCTCGAGGTGGGCGAGGGCAACGCCCGTGCCCGGCACGTATATGAGGCCCTCGGGTTCCGCTCCGAGCGACGGTACATGGGCAAGCCGCTCTGACGCGAACGTCGCGAGACTTGGTTCCAAAACGTTAAATAACGGCGTTATCGTCATATGATAACGAAGGGGGACAACAAATGATCCAGGTCACCCTGACCGAGACCGCTGCGAGCAAGGTGAAAGAGCTCATCCAGAGGAACGACCCGGAGACGGGAAAGCCCCTGGGGACCCCGGAGGACACCTATCTCCGGATGTACGTCGCGGGCGGCGGATGCTCGGGATTCCGCTACGGCCTCGCGCTGGACCGGAACATCCAGGCAGGGGACGAGGTCGTGCAGTCGAATGGCCTAGAACCCGAAGGATGAGGCGGCCCCGGACGCGAAAGAGGGCCATCACGGCCACGGGCACGCCCACACGCACTGAACCGCCGACGTAAGCATCGTTTCATTCGGTAGCGAAGCGGTTCGACCTGCCACCCGCGGACTTTTCCGTCACGACAACCTTTCCAACAGACATGGCGAAAGGTGGCGCCCGCGAGATTCGGGTTCGGGCGAAAGAGACGATCCGGCTCGCAGGCCTCGAGGTGACGAATGAGACGGCGAACTCGATTCGAGTGAAGAAGACGGCAAAGGGATTCGTCGTGACGGACTGTTGCCTCGAAGAACAGGGCCTGTAGGCGACAGTCGATCTCGATCCTTGAAATCGGCGGGCCCAACCCTTTATCCGACGCACGGGTTCAGCCCCGGCCACGAGGTCATCCGCCTGCAGCGCTCCCCTCTTTTCGTCGCCTTGTTCACGGTCTTCGTCGATCTGATCGGGTTCGGCGTGATCATCCCATTCCTGCCTTTCTACGCGAAGGTCGTGGGTGGCCAAGATGGGCCGGCAATCCTCGGTGGACTTGTGGCGGTCTTCTTCCTCATGCAATTCGGCTTCTCGGCCATCTTCGGTCGGTTGAGCGACCGCATTGGTCGAAGGCCCGTGATCCTTGGGAGTCTCGTCCTGGCGACGGCGGGACACCTCGTCTTGTCCATCGCCACGTCGTCGATCGTCCTCCTGTTCGCCGCGCGAATCCTCGCTGGAATCGGGTCCGGAAACCTGAGCGTGGCCCAAGCCTACGTCGCGGACCGGACGCGACCCGAGGAGCGGGCCCGGGGCATGGGGCTCATCGGCGCCGCGTTCGGCGTGGGCTTCGCAGTAGGGCCCGTGATCGGCGGCCTCCTTCAGCCGTTCGGACTCGCAGCCCCGGCGCTCGGGGCCGCCGTCCTAGCCGCGACGAATTTCGGCCTCGCCTCCTTGTATCTGCCAGAATCTTTGACACGCGAAGCGCGAGAGAAGAACGGGAGGGAGAGTCACGCGAAATTCCTGGACATCGCTCGACGACCCGCGCTGCGCGCCCTCCTCATCGCCTTCGTTATCGTGTCGTTTGCGTTTAGCGCCGTGCCCGTCGCGTTCCCGAGTCTTGCCATCGAGTTGTACGGCTTCCAACCGCTGCAGCTCGTGCTGATTTTCATCTACATTGGCGTGATTAACGTCATCTTCGGAAATGCCGCGGGTCGCCTGGCCCGGCGGATCGGGACGGAGCGGCTCGTGGCCCTTGGATCCTTCGCAATCATGATTGGCCTCCTGTTGGTGCCTTGGGCCCAGCATTGGAGCGTATACGTCCTCCTGACCGGCGTCGTTGCGGCGGGCGTCGCCATCGCCTTCCCCCTGATTCCGAGTCTGGTGTCGAAGCGCACCCCGCCTCAGGAGCAGGGTTCGGTCCTAGGGGTCGCGCAATCCCTGGGGAGCCTCGCTCGCGTCCCGGGTCCCCTCGTCGCCGGCTTCTTGTTCGATCGAGTCAGTCCCGCAAGCCCGTTCCTGGTCGGCGCGGCTCTCATGGCCATCGGCTTCGGCGCGACCCTGGTGGTGTATCGTGAGCGTGGTCGCTCCTCCGCGGCACCGGCAGGCCTCAGCGTCGAATCGATGGTGCGCCGCGATTGACCGACCCTCTCACCCTTTCGGCCTCTCCGTCCGAAGGCGTTCCGCCAAGGGCAGGAGTCTAGGATGGACAAACGATCCATCCCGCTCGACCTCGGTCCCGTCCACGATGACCGTCGGACGTCGGGTCACTCCATCGATGTGGCTTGCGGCGAGCGTGAACCCTCCCTTGAACGACGCCATCTGGGAGCCGAAGCCTGTGACAAAGACCCCGAACGAACGCTCGTCTTCTAAGATGCGCCCAGATATCCGCGCGCCGGGATTGAACCCATAGCAGAAGTGCGCTACGTTATACATGCGACGGTCCCGGAAGTGGCGAATCCAGTCGGAAAGGAGCCGCCCGCTCGGGCCGCCATCGATTTCCGTGACCCGCCCTGCGTCCATCTCGATCCGGATGGGCTCCTTGAGCGGAGCGGTCTCATCCGGCGGCCAGACGGTCCCGTCGAGCACGAGAGACCCCCGGATCGACTTCTCAATCGCAGCCCACGAGATTTGGCCACCCAGATAACAATCTCGACCGGGCACGACACATTCACCGGTATCCAAGATCACGGGCCGCGATCCAATCGAGAATCGAAGGTCCGTGCCTGCGGGGGAGATCACGTGGACTTCCTTCGCGCCTTGCGTGAGCCGCCGGAGCGCGGATCCGAACACCTTCATAGCAGAGAGGGAGACATTCCCTATCGTGCGCACCATCATGTCCGCATCCATCGCGGTCAAGCAGAGATGGCGGGTGCCCGCGTCCATCGCCTTTTCAAACGACTTCGTGGTCATGAGGTAGGTCCGGGCGTATTCGATCAAGACGTCGGCTTCCTTCATCGCCTCCGCCATTGGCGTGGGCGGTTCCGTCCCCGGTGGTCCATCGATGCGGTACCACACTTCAAGGGGAATCCCGCCCCGGGCCTTGACCGCGTCGACGGTCTTCTCGACGACGACCGGATCGGAACCGCTGTCGGCATAGACGAGCACATTCTCGCCGCGCTTCATACGAATGTAGTCGCGGACCAACACCATCGCCGCCCGGGCCACCTCGTCCTCCATGGGAATTCACCTCTTCTGAGGGCGTTTGTGACGCTTCTCGATCGGCACGAAGTTAACCTTGAACCCGAAGTACCGCGGGCCAAACGCTTCGACCCCGCGGGAGGTGCGCCAGATGGCCGCCGCGGGAAGGCCGATGACCGCGATGTGCTGACCCTTCTTCAACCACGGGTTCAGGACTGGCTTCCGCGTGTCGACATCGAGGAGACACACGAGATCGGGCGCGGTGACGTCCACCTTCCCATTCCGCCAGGCCATGATGTTCTCGTTCTTGAACCACACACGATACCGAGCTCCGCGGTCGGGGCCCGTCCCCCGAAGGTGCATCTCACCGAACGTGAATCCATCCCGGTCCTCGTACTTGCAATTCGCCGCCGCGATTCCCTCGAAGAGCGAATAGCCCTCCGTTGCCTCGAGGACCGCGTCTGTGACGTCTCGCCCCTTGTCCCGAATGGCTCCCCCGACGCGTTCTGAGAACGTGAGCGAACGCTCCACGAGGCCTTTCCGGATTTCGCCGACCTTGCCTGGATGGTCCGCGACGCCGACATGGCCGCCGCTTGCGACCGCCATCGCTCGGACGAGGGCCTCGGCATGGAAATCGTCGGCGACCTCCCGGATGATCGCCGTATCCCCGTACTTGTTTGCGATCCCCATCGGGGCGATTGGGATGCCCGCGACGAAGTAGGTGGAGTGTTGCAGGTCCGGCACGGAACGACCGGCGCCATCGGCGTCCAGGGCGGGAAGCCCCAGCTGTGCCGCGACGGCGAGCGCGGCGGCGGTATTCCCGCCTCCGAGTTCCGTCGCAACCGTGACCCCCATTTTCGCCCCGAGGTACTGCTCGAGGGTCTGCACTGCGAGGAGGCACTCCCGGTCTTCATGAGGCGCGACCTTGGACCGGAAAGGGGTCTTGCCCGTGGGCGCAAGGCTGCCGCAGTAGTAGGGCGTCGCGGCCCAGGTGTCAGGCGAAACTTCGTCCGGATCCGCGAGGCGAATCGGTCGACCCGCCTTGCGTTCCCGGGTCACGTTCTCCAGTCCTTTCTCCAAGGAACCGCCTCCTCCCGTACCGAGGAGCGCGGCTCCCACCAGAATTCGCTCCAAGCTATCCGTATCCAAGGTTCTCATGCGACGACCTCCGCTCCAATCGACTCGACAAAGTGACAGGCCGCGTCGGTCCTTCCGACCGCTCGGAGGATTGGCTCCTCCTCCGCACAGCGCGCCTGGGCCCATGGACACCGCGTGCGGAATCGACATCCGCTCGGGGGCGAGAGGGCCGAGGGAATTTCGCCCCGCAACACGATCCGGCCACGGATTCGCTCCGGGTCCGGGACGGGGACGGCGGACCGAAGAGCCCGCGTATAGGGATGCGATGCGCGATCGATCACGTCCACGGCATCCCCAATCTCGACGAGTTTTCCCAGATACATGACGCCCACTCGATCCGCGAGGTAGCTGACGAGCGACAAATCATGGGTGATGAACAGATACGTGAGTCCGAGGTCGCGCTGGAGCTCCTTCAGGAGGTTCACAATTTGCGCTTGGACGGAGACGTCGAGGGAGGAGGTGGGCTCGTCCAGAACGAGGAACCGCGGCTCGACCGCGAGCGCACGAGCAATCGCGAGGCGTTGGCATTGGCCGCCGCTGAGCTCGTGAGGATACTTGTCCTTCACCTCCCGGTGAAGACCGACCCGTTCGAGCAGTTCGGCTACTCGGGAGTCCGCTTCCTTTGATGTGAGGCCGCCATGGACCCGCAAAGGCTCCACAAGGACACTTCCCGCCCGCATCCTCGGGTTCAACGATCCAATGGGATTCTGAAAGACTGCTTGAATCCGCAACCGGAATCGTCGAAGGTTTTGCCCCTTCAGGCCTGTGACGTCCTCGCCATCAAACCAGATGTGTCCGGAGGTCGGACGAACCAGGCGCAGGATGCAGCGGCCTAAAGTGGTCTTGCCGGAACCGCTCTCCCCCACTAGGCCGAAGGTCTCCCCTTCACGAATGTCGAAACTCACGTCATCCATGGCATGGATGGCGGCGCGTCCGAGGAGACCTTCGCGGGCGGGGAAGTGTTTCGTGAGGTTCTCGACTCGGAGAAGGCTCAGCCGCTCACCTTCTCGTAGAGGAGGCACGATGCCCGATGCGCCGGCCGATGCTCGAGGAGCTCTGGGCGATGCTTTGGGCACGCCTCGAAGGCGAAGGCGCATCGAGGATGGAACCTGCATCCGCTCGGCGGATCCAGGAGACTGGGGACCATCCCCGGAATGGATGCGAGGGGATGACCGCGAGCGTCCGCGCGAGGCAGGGCTTTCAGGAGAGCCTGCGTATACGGATGCAGAGGCTCGCGGAAGAGGTCCTTGGTGTGAGCGACCTCCGCGACCGTGCCGGCATACATCACGCCGATCCGATCGCACATCTCCGCCACGATCCCGAGGTTGTGTGTGATGAGCAGGACGGAGAGCCGGAACTCCTGCCGCAACTCCCGGAGCAGTTCCAGGATCTGCGCTTGAATCGTCACGTCCACCGCGGTGGTCGGCTCATCGGCGATCAGGAGTTTCGGCCGGCAGGCAAGGGCCATCGAAATCATGACCCGTTGCTGCATCCCGCCGCTCAGTTCGTGCGGATACCGTCGCACGAGGCTCTCGGGATCGGCCAGGCCCACACGTCGAAACAACTCGATGGCACGCGCCTTGGCGGGTTCCCGCTCAATTCCCTCGTGTGCCCTCACGACCTGGGCGATCTGCTCTCCGACGGGGTAGACCGGGTTCAGGCTCGTCCCGGGGTCCTGGAAGACCATCGAGATTCGGATTCCTCGGATCCGATTCATCTCTTCCTCCGGCTTCGTGAGGAGCTCCTCGCCGAGGAATGTAATCGATCCCCCGCGGATTCGGGCGTTGTCCGGCAGGAGACGAAGGATGGTGAGGGCCGTGACCGTCTTTCCGCAACCCGTCTCTCCCACGAGTCCGAAGACCTCGCCTTCGGCGATCGAGAAGGACACCCGGTCGAGCACCTGCGCCACGCCGGCCTCCGTTTCGAAGTCGAGCGTCAGGTCTCGCACTTCCACCAGAGGCCTCACAGGATCAGCCTCCGTCGACGCAGTTTCGGGTCCAGTGCGTCCCGCAGGGAGTCCCCGAGCAGGTTGAACGCGAGGACCACGAGGAACAACGCGAGTCCGGTGAAGGTGGAGTACCACCAGAACGTGACGAAGGACCCGGTGAGGTAGGCGGTGTTGAACATGACGCCCCAATCGGGTGTCGGCGGCTGGGGCCCGAGCCCGATCCAACTCAGGGCGGCCCCGATCAAGATCGCGCTGCCGATGTCCATGGAGCCCTGAATCGACGCGGACGTGAGCGTGTTCGGCAGGACATGGCGGAAGATGATTCGCCTACGAGGAAGACCCAACACGGTCGCCGCCTCTACGAAGGCTTGTGAACGGACGTGCAGGACCTGTGAGTGAACGAGCCGGGTGTACCAGGGCCAGAAACTCACCGCCATGGCCAGGATGATAGCGTTCGTCCCGCGGCCGAGCGTCGCGGCAATCACGAAGGCGAGGAGAATCGGAGGGAAGGCGAGGAACATGTCGGTCACCCGCATCACGACCTCCTCCGGGATCCCGCGAAGGATTCCCGCGACGACTCCAAGTAATACGCCGAATGGGAAGGCGAGGGCGACCGTCAGCATGCCGACCTGGAGAGCCAGACCCGCGCCGAACATGATCCGGGAAAGGAGGTCTCGACCGAACTCGTCCGTCCCGAGGAGATGGGCACCGCTCGGCGGCTGTAGGGTCTCGGAGAGATTGGACAGTCCGCGACCCTGCGAGGGAAACGGCGCAATCCAGGGCGCGAGCACCGCTACGACGACAAACGCGAGAATGATGCCGAGTCCGATGAGGCCCAGTCGGTCCCGGCGTAAGATGCGATACACCCCTGCGAGAACGGACCGAAACGCGGACCAACCTTGCTCAATCGGGGTCAACCGGGCAGTGACGGTCGCCATGTCACGTCTCCTTCCGTGTCAACACCACGCGCGGATCGAGGAACGACTGGACCAGGTCGACGACGAGGTTCACGATCACGTAGAAGAGGGCAATCACAATCGCCGTACCGAGGATTGCCGGGTAGTCGAACGAAATCGCAACCGCGCCGGAAGCCCATATGCCCGTGCGGTGCGGACGTAATTCTCCGAAAGGGTCTCGACCATCATGGTTCGGACCATTCGGGCGACGAGTCCGATCGGGTACAAGGCGAGGGTGATCGCCGGAAGGACGAGATGCGTGAGCGCGTCGACCATCCGGACCACGTTCCCTTGGAGCAGCGAGTCGAGGACGAGGAACCCCGTAATCGTCCGCTGCGGGTACTGGATCGCGACGCCGTCGGTGAAACGGCCTTGGAGCGGCAAGATGTCGAATATCTGGACGAAGACGACTTGGAGCATCACAGCGAACCAGAACGTCGGGATCGATACGCCGCCGACCGCCAGCGCCCGGGTCACGTGATCCGGCCATCGGCCTCGCTCCACCCCCGCGTAAACCCCCAAGGGAATGCCGATGAGCATCGCGAGGGAGAGAGAAGTGATGATCAGCTCAAGGGTTGCGGGGAGCGCCCCCGCCAAGTCGCCGACGACCGGGCTGTGGGTGCGGATGGAGACTCCCAAGTCCCCGTGGAGCAACGCATTCAGGTAATAGCCGAACTGGGCCAGCGGATGCTCGTCCAAGTGTAGTTGCGCCCGAGCGGCGACGAGGTCCTGGGGCCGGGCGTGAGGACCCGCCCATAGACCGGCGGGATCGGCGGGTATCACTCGAGAGAGAAAGAACACGATCACGACGACACCGAGGAGCACGAGGACGGCGAGAATCGAGCGGCGGGCCAGGAACCGCGCGTACGAGCCCGCTGCGGTCCCGGGACGTCGGGACCGCTCGCCCATGCCCCTCCCCCGGAGCCGCGGGACCTCAGCGGCTGAGCTGGTAGAAGAAGACCACCAGTGGATACGCTGGATTATCCTTTAGGCCTTTGAGATCCGCCTTCATCACGTACAGGTTTTTCAGATCCACGACACCAACTGCGGGGCAGTCGTTGAAGAGCATTGTCTGTGCACGACGATATTCGCTCAGGGCCTGACTTGGGTTCGTCGCTTCGAGTTCGACCGCTGCGTCGATGGTGGAATCGAACGCCGTGTTGTTGTAGTATCCGAGGTTGAAGTACGCATAGCTCGCGGCGCCGAACATATTGGTGAGGAAGTCGTATGGCGTCACGTACGTCGGCCACCAGTACATGACGAAAACGTCCTGAGACCCCGCGGCGAGCGGGGTCTGTGCAAGGGCCCACTGCTGTTCCCAGGGCATGCCTTCAACGTTCAGGGTGATTCCCATCACGGCCAGCTTTTCCTTGTAGAGGGTCCCGAACTGTTGCTCGAATAGATCACTTTGCGTGTACGTGAACTTCAGCGTGAGGGGCGTCGCCACACCGGACTGGTTCAACAGGTCCCACGCCCTCGTCAGGTTGAAGCTGTAGCTGGGCAAGGTCCCGTCATGGCCCCACATGCCGGTAGGAATCACGCCCACGGACTGTTGACCGAGGCCTTTCACCACAGAGTTCACGATGTCGTCATAGGGGATCGCGAAGGCGAGCGCCTGACGGAAGGTCAGGTTCGAGGTGGGCCCGCGGGCACTGTTGAAGAACGCGTACATGGCGCGGTAGGAGGGCCCGGTGAAGACGCTGACCCGCGGGTTCGATTGGATGGCGGGCAAGTCCTGGAGGGGGACGTCGATCGTCACGTCGACGTCGCCACTTAGGACCGCGGCCTCCCGCTGGGCGGGGTCTTGAATTGTCTTGATGATCGCGTGATCGAACTGGCCCGCCCGCCAGCCGCCCCAATAACCTGGGAACCGGTCAAGGACGGCGTAGCTCTTCTTCGTCGCGTCGTAGAGGGCTGCGTTGATCGTGTACGGGCCGGAACCGGAATCGTGGCCCTGCTCGAACCACCTAGCCTGCTCGGTGTAGTTCGCCCCCGGCGTGTTCGGAGAGAAGATGTACGCCGCGTATCCGGAGGACGCAATCCCATCCAGGGCAGCAGGATAGCTGAGCGTGAAGCGGATGGTGTATTCATCCAACACCTGGATGTCGGTGTCCGGATTGGAGATCGGGGCCCAGATGTACGCGGCACCCGCGCTCAAATTCATCGTCCGGCCAATCGAGTACTTGACCGCAGCGGAGTTGAAATGGGTACCATCGTGGAAGGTAACGCCCTGTCGGAGGGTGAAGGTCCAATTGAGCCCGTCGGCGGAATGGACCCAGCCCGTCGCCAGCAATGGCTTAGCGACGCCCGCCGCCGGATCCCACAGGGTCAATGTCTCATACACGTTCGGCAGGATGAGGATTGAATTCGAGAATTCGGTGCTCGGGTCCAGTGTGACCATCTCGGACGACGTGGCATAGACGATGGTCCTCTCTGCCGCGGCCCGTGGCCAGAACACGTACGCGGAGACGCCTACCAAGATCAGGATGACCGCTACAATGATGGCGAGTAACGCTCGGGAACGACGTTTCGGCGCGGGGGGCGGCGGCGCTGCGGCGGCCTCCACCCGTCCCTCGCCCCCATCGGGCGCAGACACTTGCTCCTCCTCCCTTTGCCTCCCAGTTTGGGGAGACAGTGTCAGGCCAACGCACGGCGAGATTATGAAGGTATGCGGGTAAGACAGAACAGCAGCTCTCAGAGAGTCGACGACCCTCCGGTTGGAGGCCTGCTCGGACTTGTACCGAGCCCGGCCGAATCCGAGCGGAGTCACCGGATGCCGCGCGATTCAGGGCTTGGGCATTGCGGCAACTCGCACGACGACCTCTTCCAAGTCCTCCCGCTTCAGTCGCGACAACTCGCTGTCGGGCACGCCCAGCCGCGCTGGCTTGTCGAAGGTTCCCCCCTTCATGGATGGCCCAAACTGGTACCACGTGGGTCTGCCGGTGGCGGTCCTGCGGGTCACTTCCGCAGCCCCGTTGTCGATCAAGAAATGCATCAAAAGTTGACGACTCTCGTTGGTCATGTCCGGAAAACGACCGTACGCCAACTTCGAGAGTTCGATCGTGGAAACCACGCGTCCCGAGAGATCCCGCGCGAATTCGAACGCGTCGTATGGATCAAAGGGATGCGAACCCACCCGAATCGGGGGCTCGCTTGCCTCCGCGATGAACGTATCTACCTCGTCAATCCTGTGACGCAGTTCCGAGAACCTCTTCACCTTCGGATCCCGGCCCAGCCGATCCATCTCGGCCTTCCATTCCTTCAACTGAGACACAATGATGGCTTCGATGTCGTCGGATCCCTCGTCCTTCATTCCCATCCCTGGAATGAACTACATTACAATCTGTATATATAGTGGTATTCGACCAATTGGTAACTAGGTACCATTGTACAGTGTCCAAGGTACCATTGCATATGGTCTAAGTCCGTCAGGTTCATTTATTCGCGTACAATGCCGGGGCCGGCAGGTGGTTTTTATTCAGCGGGTCGTCACCTCCTTCGGCGACAAGGAGTTCGCCGCAATCGTCGCATATTGCAACCGAAAGAAACTCAGCCTGTATGCTCTCGCGAAGAGGGCCATCCGGGAATACATCGAACGCAAACCGTGAGGGTCTCACACTGCCGCTCATCGAGAGGTTCAGACATTCTTGAGGAAACTCAGGCTGGGCGTGAAGAAGTATTCCCCGCCGCGTAAGTGGACATAATCGCCGAAGTTGAACCTCCGACGGCCGAGGACTCGGCCGGATTTGCCCCATTGCCGCGGCCATTTTTGCGCGGCCCGCGGATGTTGGCCGATCAGGGCGTCGTCCCCCGTGTTCAGTCCCGACACCAGGCGAAACTCCGGGAAGTTGGGGTTGTCCACCCACGATCGCTGGATGAACTCGAACTGTCGGCCGATGTCACTCTGGAAGCACATGAAGAGGAGCCCTTTGTCCGGGCTCGGCGGGCGGACTCCGTATGGGATGCCGCGGCGGACGATCCTTCGCGTGCGTTCCTCCGCATCGCTCAGGAGTGGATTTTCACCGCGCTGGTTCGCCTTCCGGATGTGGGCGTGGAACGGGCATCGGTTCCCGATGCGGTCCTGTGCCCGATAAGTGAAATTGTTGACGGGACCGAGGCCGTCCCAGGGCCGTTGCGTGACGGGCGTCCCGTCCTTGAATCGACCCACCACGAGCGCACCGGCGAGGGGCTCGTCGATCCCGAGGCTCGCGGCGAGTGCTTGCACGCCCGCGGCGAACCCGGCCACGTCCTGCTCCAATTTCCGGAAGACGAGGAAACTCCCGAAACTGTCTTCCTCGTTCGTGAACGGATCATCGATCAGGACGAGACCCAGCGGAGCGGATGGGTCCCACGCGTCGACCCCGGCCTCCTTCTCGGCAGCGAGGTCTCCCTTCAAGAACAGCGGTTGACTCCGCGCGTCGACGTATCCGAAATGTTCGATCGGGTCCCCTTTCGGATTTCGCAGGGCGGTTCCATGTTCGACCGCTAGGATCTCGGCGATTCCGTGAAGCCCGTCCGACACCTCGCGGGTCTTCACCTCGAGGGTTCCCTCGGAATCGTGGGACAAGCTCACGAGGGCATGGACCTCTCCCTGGTAGGGCGCCTCCCAGTCCGCGGGGTGCGGATCCCGGTTCCGGGCGATCAGGGAGAAGGTCCGGTGTTTCATCCCGTTCCGAAAGACTTGGCCGGGGGCACCAAAGTCCTCCGGCAAGAGACCCAACGCCCGGTAGCCCGCGGCCGACAGCGAGAGGTTCGCGACCGGTCCCCCGGATGATCCGATTCTTTCCGTCCATGGGGTTTCAGGATATTCGCCTGGAGGTTGTCCAGCATCCGATGATATTCCGGAAGCATCGGGTCGATGTCCGTCTCTCGGAGGTCGACGGCCATGCCCCCGACCCGAGCGGCCCATCCCGCTAAAAGCTTCCGAGGCAATTGTCAGGACCGGCGAACTCCTGCAGAGCCGAGTCGATGACGACCAATCTCAGGGTCAGGAACCTCTATTACTCGTGACACACCATGCGGGGCCGAGGATGGAGGTGTTTTGAAACATGACGGAAGAGGAGTTCTTAGGTGAGCTGGCGGAGAAAACGACCTCGGTGACGATCCGGGAGTTCACGCCCGAAGGGGTGCGGATGTCGTACAATCTCCAGGGAACCGTGAAGGGCCAGTTCGACGCCACCCACATGGAGACGGTGGATGCGTTGTTCAAACCGGACGGCGTGTACGAGTTCGAGGCGCGCGGCATTGACCAGACCCGCGACGGGGATATGGTCCTCACCCTCGCCAAAGGCACCGGGAAGATGGTGAGTCCGACTACGATCCAGGCGGAAGGCTCGGTGACCTACCAGACCTTGTCGAAGAATCTGGAGTGGCTCAACGCAGCGAAGGGCCGCTTCGAGGGGACGTACGACCAGGCGACCGGCGAGTTCATCGCGAAGGTGTTTGCCCAGCGGTAGACGACCATCCGAGCCGGACCGTGTTCGGAGCCGGTCCAGCTCCTCGGGTGTACGAGGTCCTTGCGGTCCGGATGATTCAGCGGACGCTTCACAAACCACTCGCCACGATTTGAGGAACCGTTGGTCTCCATTCGGACATATGGTAACCGAGTCCTTACAACCGTGTTGACCTCCAATCACGCATTATCTATCATTGGGTGGTCGGCGTGTCGTCGAACTTCCTTCTCTCCCGAGGAGGCCGAGCTCGGTCCGTTACGTTGTGGATGTGCGTTCTCGCGGCATTGGTCTTGGTCGTCTCCACCGTGTCACCGCCCGCCCAAGGGGCGAATCCTTCGAACGGTAGGGTTTCGCCAACAAGCCCCTCGGCCACCTGGGCCGGGGCGTTTTTCGCCGTGATGTCGACCGCGGTTCCAGAGGCGTGTCCTCCCGCCACAGATCCGCTGAACGAGCAATGCGATCACTTCTTCCTCACCGTCGATGTCCCTGCCGACTTCTGGACCCTCCATTCCGGAGGCGTCTCAATCCTCATCACTTGGGCCAGCGCGGACAACGACTTCGATCTCTACGTCTACAACGCCGACGGGACCCAGGTCGGTTCCTCCGCCGCGGGAGGCACCACCTCGGAGCAGGCGTCCGTCGGTTTCCCGGCTCCGGGGACCTACGAGGTGCGTGTCGTCGCGTTCCTCGTCGTGGCTTCCGACTATCAGGGATCCGCGGCGTTGAGCTTCACTGCCGGCCCGCCCGTCCCGAATCCAACGCGCAGCACGGGCGGAATCGCGTTCGGACCGAGCACGGTCGCGGACGCGCAGCGGACGGAGGGCGAACCCTTGCTCCATGTGGACCGCTCGGGTAACATCTGGGAGTC
>VBMR01000185.1 GCA_005878325.1 Methanobacteriota archaeon
AGGCCGAGCGGATTCGTGTGATCCGTATCGTATCTGGAGGAGCCGGGGCGTGAGCGCGACCCTCGTCCTGATCCGGCACGGCGAGATCGTCCGGCCTTCCTTCACTTCGAATTTCGACCAAGCCCCCCTTATCGACCGGGGGAAGGAGCAGATGCGAGAGCTCGCGCGGGCTTGGCCTGCAGATCGACCCGTCGCGATCTTTGCGAGTCCTCTCCGGCGGAGCGTCGAGAGCGCTGCGGTCCTGGCGGAGGCGTTTCGAGAATCGGTCCACGAACGACGCGCTCTGAAGGAGTGGTCGCCGGATGAATCAGGCATCCCTCAAGATGCCTACAAGGCCTTGGAGCGCTCCTGCTGGGCAAATCTTGCGTTCGTCCCGCCGAGCGGCGAGTCCCTCGCATCGGCCGCGATTCGGGCCCGGCGCTGCCTGGACGAAATCGCGGGGGGTCTAGAGCACACCACTGCGGCGGTCGTCGGCCACGGGACGCTCTTCTCGCTCGTCACGGCGGACTTGAAGGGCGATGCGCCAACGGAGCGGTACAAGGATTCGATCGGCTTCGCCCACGCGGCAATCCTCGCGACCGGATCCTCCCTTCGGCTCGTCCGCGACTTTCGGCCTTACGGTGCGGTTTCCGCATAGCCTACTGCGTCCGCTTCCCCGGTGCAATCCCGACGAAGCGTTGCGGTCCAAATCCTTAAGAGCTTTCGGCCTCTCGCAGGGACCGCATGCCCTCGGAAGAGGACGAGATGCTCCATGCGATGGGCCTGCGGAACATCGACGACCTCTTCACAGACATCCCGACCGCGGTCCGGATCCCCAAATTGGATTTGCCGGACGGCCTCCCCGAGGACGCGGTCGTTTCCCGCGTCACCTCGATGCTTGCCGCGAACCGCACCGTCGTCGATATGCCGACCTTCCTGGGTGGTGGGCTGTACGATCACTTTATACCCGCCAGCGTCCGGGCGATAACCTCGCGGTCGGAGTTCTACACGTCCTACACGCCCTACCAGCCGGAGCTCAGCCAAGGCATGCTCCAGGCCCTCTGGGAGTACCAGAGCCTCGTCTGCGAGTTGACGTGCATGGACGGCGCGAACACGTCGATGTACGACGGATCGACGGCCCTCGGCGAAGCCGCGCGAATCGCGCACCGGATCCTCTCCGACGACGTCTGCGGCGTCTACGTGGAGAACCCGAACTTCTTCGGCCGGTTCGAGGAACAGCTCGAGGACATCCGACGCCTCACGAAAGCCCCGTTCGTCGTGGGCGTGAATCCGATCGCGCAGGCGGTCGTCCGGCCGCCCGGAGATTTCGGCGCGGACATCGTGATCGGCGAGGGTCAGCCCTTGGGAAGCCACGCCAACTTCGGGGGCCCCCTCCTGGGGATCTTCGCGTGCCGCCAGGAGCACATCCGGAAGATGCCCGGACGGGTGATCGGGCTGACCCGCGACGCGGCGGGCCAGCGCGCCTTCTGCATGACCCTGCAGACGCGGGAACAGCACATCCGACGGGAGAAAGCGATGTCGAACATCTGCACGAACGAAGCCCTCCTGGCGGTCGCCGCGGCCTCCTACCTGTCCGTCCTCGGAGGGAATGGCCTTCGTCGGGTGGCCTCGGAGAACATCCGGCGGGCGAAGGAGCTCGCGTCGGCGATCGATCGGATCGAAGCATTCACTGCGCCTCTTTTCAACGGCGCGCACTTCAACGAGTTCGTCGTCCGCTCCCAGAAGCCTTACGCCTCGGTCCACAAATCCCTCCTCGCCAAGGGAGTTCACGGCGGATTGTCCCTCGGCCGGCACCTCCCGGAGCTGGAGAATGCGGCTCTCTTCACGACGACGGGACGTCATGCGCCGGACGCGATCGAGCGGCTGCTGAAAGCCCTCCGGGAGGTCCGATGAGCTTCCGTCAGGCGCACTGGGACGAGCCCCTCCTGATCGAGAAGCGATCCGCCCCCGACGAGTCGGTGGATCTCAGCGGCCTCGTCCCCGCCGCGATTCGGCGGGAACGCCTCGGCATCCCGAACCTCTCCGAGCACGATGTCGTGCGACATTTCACCCGGCTCTCGCAGATGAACTTTGGAATCGACACGGGCTTCTATCCCCTCGGCTCGTGCACGATGAAGTTCAACCCGAAGTTCACGGAGGAGCTCGCGGCCCTCCCGACCGTGGGCCGGATCCACCCGGACCAGGACGAGTCCACGGTCCAAGGGGCCCTTCGGCTCCTGTATGAACTCCAGGACATCCTGGCGACGATCGCGGGGATGGATGCGGTCACGCTCCAGCCTGCTGCGGGGGCGCAAGGCGAGTACACGGGCCTCCTGCTCGCGCAGGCGTACCATCGGGACCGCGGCGAGGAACGCGACGAGGTCATCTTGCCCGACACCGCCCACGGGACCAACTTCGCGTCAGCAGGAATGCTCGGCTTCCACATCGTCGAGATTCCGTCGAAGGAGGGCCGCGTCGACCTACAGGCGCTCGAATCCGCCGCGGGGAAGAAGACCCTCGCGTTCATGCTCACGAATCCGAACACGCTGGGCATCTTCGAAGATCACGTCCTCGAGATCGCGGATGTCGTCCACGCCGCGGGCGGACTCCTCTACTACGACGGAGCCAACTTCAACGCAATCCTGGGGCGCACGTCCCCGGGCAAGATGAACTTCGACATCGTGCACTTCAACCTCCACAAGACCTTCACGACGCCCCATGGCGGCGGGGGCCCCGGGGCCGGTCCGGTCGGGGTCAAGAAGCCGCTCGAGCCCTTCCTCCCGGTGCCCACGGTGCAGCTGAATGGCCGCGGATACCATCTGGACTACGACCGCCCGAAGTCGATCGGAAAGGTCCGGGCCTGGTACGGGAACTTCGCCCTCCTGGTGCGGGCCTACGCTTACATCCTGCGAATGGGCGGGAACGGCCTCCGAGAGGTCTCGGACCGTGCCGTGCTGAACGCGAACTACGTGATGCACCGACTCAAAGGCGTCCTGGACGTTCCGTTCGGCGGGATGCGGAAGCACGAGTTCGTCGCGAGCGCGTCCCGCGTGGCCGCGAAGGGCGTGCGGACGGTCGACATCGCGAAACGCTTGATGGACTTCGGCTACCATCCGCCGACCGTCTACTTTCCGCACCTTGTCGAAGAGGCGCTAATGATCGAGCCGACGGAGACGGAGACGAAGGAGACCCTCGACGGGTTCGTGGAAGTCCTCACGAAGATCGTAGACGAGGACCCTGCGGTCCTCCATGACTCGCCGCACAACACATCGGTCAAGCGGGTGGACGAGGTCCGCGCGGCTCGCGAGCCCCTCCTGAGCTGGCGCATGGCGAAGCGGGCCGCGGGCGGCTCATAGAGCGAGTTCGTCGCGGTTGAGCGCGTTTAGCAGGATGTACGCCCAGTCGAGCTTCCGCTGCTTGGCCCGCGGATCGCCGTCCTTCGGGCTCGGATGCTCGAAGTCGAACCCGACCAGATGGATGCGCGACGCGCCGAAGTGGTCCGCGAGGAAGACGGCCCGGTCTCCGTCCGTGAAGCCCCCGAAGTTCCGAAGGCCCCCGGAGGGACGGGACTGTGTCGTCGCGACCGTGCGGCCCGCGAACAGCGGGGCCCATTTCCGCACGGCGGGACCATTGTCCCCATGGCCGTGGACGACCGCAAGGGCGCCCGCATCGTTCGCCTTAACCTGATCGGCGACGATCCCGTCGAGGTCCGTTACAATCACCGCGGGCTTGGCGCCTTCCTGAACGAGGACCGAGGTCGCTTCGTCCGCGGCGACGAGCAGCCCTCGGACTTCATCGATCTCCTCCGATAGCCGCGGTCCGTTGCCTGCGACCGTGACTTCCTTCCCGCGGATCAGCTCCCGCAAGTCGGCGTCCGAGGCTCGGCGTCCGCCGAGGGAGGCGTCCAGTTCCTGCGCGACCGCTTCATCTTGTGCACGGGAGAAGCCGAAGTCTTTCAGAATCTGAACGTAGAAGGGCTCCCACGCATCGAAGTCCATCAGACCCCTCAGTGATGCCAGCCGTCCTCGACCGGTTCCGCGCGTCGTTCGCGCGTCCGGTAGGAGAGGCCCGCAATCGCGACCAGGAACATCGCGAGGCCGATGCTCAGGTAGATGAGCGGGAGGGCGACGATCAGACTGTATGACCCGAAGGCGACCCTCAGGACCTGAATCGTCGCGAGCACGATTAGACCCAAGGCGATGAATGTGATGGCGACCGGGAGGGCATGACGCGACGCCGTCCGTCCGAGACGGAGAATTTTCATGACGGTCCTCAATGAGGTCCCTTTCGTATAT
>VBMR01000123.1 GCA_005878325.1 Methanobacteriota archaeon
TGTCCGGACTCGTGCAGGAGTCCGAGGCGATGACGACGGACAACCATTCCGTGAACCTGACGATGGACGGCTTCAACGCCGTGGGAGCGGTCCTTGCCTTGGACACGATCTTGGCCCAGGCCGAGGCCGCGGTGCGCGAGGCGATCGGCAACCTCGAGGGGGCCGAAGTCGCGACGTTCGTCACGGAGATCCCGGAATTCCGGATCTTCGGGCCGCAGTCGGCCGCCCGCCTGACGACGACGATCAACTCGACGTTGGCGGTCCTCCGGCCCGCCTTGTATGTCACTTTGAGCGGCGCCGTGGCCCTCGGGGCGGTCGTCGTCCTCCTGTTCTAGACGAGGTCCAGGAACCAGCGATGGATCCGGAGGTCGCCGCTGAGTTCCGGATGGAAGGCGGACCCGATCAGATTCTTCTGACGCGCGAGGACGATTCGCTCCTGGTACCGAGCCAGCACCTTGCAATCGCCCCAGGTTCGGAGGATCGCGGGGGCACGGATGAAGACGCAGTGGAAGGGGGAGTCGAGGCCTTCGATGTCCAGGTCCGCCTCGAACGATTCCCGCTGCCGCCCGAACGCATTCCGGTCGACCGCCATGTCCATGAGGCCGAGGAGCTTCGTCTTCGTCTTCTCCGCCTGCGTCCCGGCGTCCTTCGAGAGCAGGATGCATCCCGCGCAGGTCCCCATGATCGGCATCGCTTCGTCCATGGCGCGCCGGACGATCTCGTCGAACAGGTCCAGTTTCACGAGGAGCTTGGAAATCGTCGTGCTTTCTCCGCCAGGGATCGTCAGCGCATCGATTCGACCGAGGTCTGCCCGACGCCGGACCGCGATTGCTTCGCCCGTTTTGCCGGAGTCGCGGATCGCCTTGGCAACGGAGTCCACGTGTTCGCTCACATCCCCCTGGACGCCGATCACGCCGATTCGCATCGTCCCGACTCACGGACGCCGCCGATTAAAACGATTTGGGGCCGCTGGAAAACTAGCTGTTGGGGTCCAGCTCCCGTCGGCTGCGGAGCTGCTCTTGGACAATGCCCGCGAACCTCTCGGAGTCGGCGAGGAGACGAAGCCGCTGGGTCGCAGCGCTGCTCAGGACGACCTCGTCCCCGGGATGCGGCGACTCCCGCGGCCGCAGGACTTGGTCCCCCTCCGGGAGGACGGCCTCACCCTCCGGAGAGTGTCTCAGCGCCTGCGGGTGGTCCGCGTCGAGGGGGACGACCTCGAAGAATCGGTCGAACAGGATCGGTCGCCGGACGCGGCCGAGGACGGTCACCCGGACCCGGTCCGTGGTGGGGTCCAAGGTGGTGTTCCGTTCCAACGCCTCGCGGTTGATGCCGATCTGGAACATGCCCAGTTCCGAGGAGAGGCCTCCGAAGGGCGTCACGTACCAGTGGCGCAACGTTTCGACCGGGAACGCGGGTGCGGTCTCGCCCGAAAGGACGGGCCTACGAGGCACGGAGGAATCGACGAGTTCCAGCGTATATGTAATGTGAGTCCTGAAAATCCTGTGTGAGAGTCGCTTGCACGCGCGCCGCACCGAAGTGAATCGACGACGTGGATAGGCTTATCTACGACTCTCTTGTAGGCGCCTACGAGGGAGCGTCACGGCGATCGGATTCGTCCTTGTCGACATCGAGCCGTCGCACGAGAAAGAGGTCTACGACACGCTGATGAAGATCGGGCAGATCGTCGAACTCTATCCGTTGTTCGGCGAATACGACCTCATCGCGAAGGTCGAGGCGGACACCTACGATGCGATCGGTTCGATCGTCGTCTCGAAGATCCGGTCAATTAAGGGCGTGAAGGCGACGAAGACCTTGGCGCGCGTGGCTTTTTGACTCGTGGGGCGCTCTTCCGCGGAGGCGCCTTTGTCGTCGCCGGAGCCTTTTTCAACCCTTCATATTCGTCCCGAAGGATTCCGAGGATGACGCCGTCGTGGAATTGGTTGTCGAAGAAAACCGCGTCCCGAATCCGACCCTCCTCGCGGAACCCCATCTTCTTCGCGAGGGCGAGGCTGCCTTCGTTTTCCGCAAAGGTCCACCAGCCCACGCGGTGCAGGTTGAGTTGTTCGAAGGCCTCTTGAAGCAGTAGCGTGACGACCTCGGTCCCGACTCCTTTCTTCCAGCGATCCTTCTCCCCGATCGCGAGTCCGACGTCCGCATCCGTCGCCCTTCGGGTCCAGCGGCTGACCTTCAGCGTGGCCCAGCCGATCGCCTCTTGCCCGTCTTTTTCCTGGATCATGTAGTAGCGGTCGTCCCCCTCGTCTCCCTTGATCGCCTTCTCGTACCGCGCCTCCACCTCTTCCTCCGAGATCGCATGGTCGGGCCACGATCGCGCAAGCCGCATGAGCTCCTCGTCGTTCTGCCATCGGTGGAGATGCTTCAGATCCGATCGTTCAAAGGACCGGAGGACGACGGTTTTCCCAGTGAGCATGGCGCCCGCCTCGGCAACGGAATCGGGTACTAAAAGGTGGTTCGTGCGGCGGGGACGCCCCGCCCGCCATCCGCCCTCACGCATCCTGCCGCGGCTCGAACACCGCGATCGCATCGATGCTCACTCGGAGGCCGGGCAGGTCGACGCCCAGCCTCGCGGTCGATCGGGCGGGTGGCTCCTCCGGGAAGAACTCGCGGTACGCGTCGTTCATGGCCTTGAAGTCCGCCGGGTCCGCGAGGAAGACCGTCGTCCGGACCACGGACCGCATCTCCAGGCCGAGTTCGTCGAGGATCGACTGGATGTTCCGGAGACACTGGCGGGTCTGACCCCCGATGTCGGCGGCGGCCCACTCGCCCGGCTTCGCCTCCGGGCGGAGGGGCGCTTGACCCGAGACGAAGACGAGCCCGTTCGCCACGACACAGTGGGAATACGGGCCCACCGGTTTCGGATGATTGGGAAGCTCCGGAATCCCCTTCATCGCCGCACGACGGCGAGCATCGGTGGCGGCCGCAAAAGGATTGTGTCCCCTTCTCGAGTTATAGTTAAATAACTATAACTTTCTGGAACGTGCCCGTCCCGCCCTCCTGGCCCTCCCGAAAAAGCGCCCCCCAGCCCTTCCGGAGACCTCCGTTTTCACCGATGCAAACTTCTATTACAGGGGGACGGTGTTCAAGGGGGAATTCCCTACGCCGGAAGACCGGATGGGGGGAATCTCGATGGCAAAGAACGACCTCGCATTGCGCGTCGGCGGCGCGGCCGGGGACGGAGTGTCGTCGACCGCGGAGAGCTTCGCGAAGATCAGCGCACGGAGCGGTCTGCACACCTGGACCTATTCGTCGTATCAAAGCGTGATCCGCGGCGGCCACGTCTGGACGCAGGTCCGCGGGGGCTTGGAGCCCCTCCTGTCCCATGGCGGCGATCCGGACGTCGTTTTGTGCTTGAACCAGCAGACGATGGACGTGCACCAGGCGGACGTGCTCGAGGGCGGCGCGATCATCTACGACGTCGACGGCGTGAAGCCCGATTCCACGAAGGTGCGGAAGGGCGTGCGGCTCCTCGGAATCCCTCTTCGCAAGAAGGCGCAGACTCTCTCCCCCAATGCCCTGATGCGGAACACCGTGGCCTTGGGAGCCGCGGTCCACCTGTTCGACATGGACTTCCGGCACGTCGAGAGCGCGTTCAAGGACATCTGGGGCGACAAGAAGCCGGAAATCGCGGAGCAGAACCTGAAGGCGGCCCAACTCGGTGCGGAGGCGGTCAAGGCGATGGGCGGCTCGCTCCAGCTCGGCCTGAAGTATTCGAATGAACCGAAGTATCTGATGACCGGGAACGAGGCGATCTCCCTCGGCGCGCTTGCGGCCGGCGTGAAGTTCCTCGCGCAATACCCGATGACGCCGGCGTCGTCGATCCTCCACTGGATGGCGGTCCATGGACCGAAGTATGGGGTCGTCGTGAAGCAGGTCGAGGACGAACTCGCCGCGATGAACATGACCGTCGGGGCCGGATTCGCGGGAGTGAGGGCCATGACGGCCACGTCCGGCGGTGGGTTCAGCCTCATGGTGGAAGCGATCGGCCAGGCCGGGATGACGGAGACGCCGCTCGTCGCGATCCTGGTGCAACGGAGCGGTCCTTCCACGGGATTGCCGACGAAGACGGAGCAGGGCGACCTCAACCTCGCCCTCGGGGCCGGCCAAGGAGATTGGCCGCGGGCGATCCTCGCGCCGCGGAATCCGGAAGAGTGCTTCCGCCTCACGGCCCAGGCGTTCAACCTCGCGGAGATCTACCAGACGCCGATCATCGTGATGTCCGATCTCTACCTGGGCGAGGGCTTTCGCACGGTCGAGAAGTTCGACTTCAACGTGCCCATTGTGCGGGGCATGATGGCCACGGACGGCGGCGTGGGGAACGCGAAGGAGTACAAGCGCTACCAGATCACGGACAGCGGGGTGAGCCCTCGCGCCCTCCCGGGGACGAAGGGCTTCCAGCATGTCGCCGCGACGGACGAGCACATGGAGAGCAGCGAGCTCATCTCCGACGTTCTCTCCGGCCTCCCGGAGTTCGTCGAGGAGCGGCGGAAGATGCACGAGAAGCGGATGCGGAAGCTCGAAGGCCTGCGCAAGGACACGCCCCCGCCGGAGATGTGGGGCTCGAAGAACGCGGACCTCACCCTCATCGTCTGGGGGTCCACCTGGGGAGCGGCTCACGAAGCGATCCGCGAGGTCGAGGCCCAGGATGGCGTGAAGGTGAACAGCTTGGAGTTCCCGACGATCTTCCCGTTCCACGCGGATGCGACGCAGAAACTCCTCCGCGGGGTCAAACAGAGCCTCGCCGTCGAAGGGAATTACACGGGCCAATTCTCCCGCCTTCTGCGGGCGGAGACCGGGTACAAGCCGGACCATTTCTACGGCCGGTACGATGGAGAACCGTTCGCGTCGCGGGACATCGCAGACAAGATCCTCGAGGTGGTCGCGTGAAGATGGAGTTCGAGATGGACACGTACAAGTCGGAGATTAAGCCGACCTGGTGCCCCGGCTGTGGCGATTTCGCGGTCCTCCGGTCTCTTCAGACGGCCGTGCACGCCCTTCAACTGGAGCCGTGGAACGTGGTGATCGTGTCCGGCATCGGCTGCTCGAGCAACCTCCCGCACTTCCTCTCGACGTACGGCTTCCACTCGATCCACGGCCGCGCCGTCCCGATTGCCGAAGGGATCAAGCTAGCGAATCCCGAGCTGAATGTGCTCGTGACCGGCGGGGACGGGGATGGCTACGGGATCGGCGTGGGACACTTCATCCACGCGATGCGTCGGAACTTCGACATCACGTACCTCGTCATGAACAACCAGATCTACGGGCTCACGACGGGCCAAGCGAGCCCGACGTCGGAGATGGGCATGAAGACGAAGTCCACGCCGATCGAGGGCGTGATCGAGAACCCGATCGATCCGATTTCCCTTGCCCTCGCGTCCGGTGCGACGTACGTCGCGCGGTGCTTCAGCGGGGACGTCAAGACGATGGCGGAGCTCGTGAAAGGCGGGATTCAGCACAAGGGCTTCGCGCTGATCGACTGCCTCTCCCCCTGCGTGACGTACAACAAGATCAACACCTACGACTTCTTCCGCGAGCGGGTGTACGACCTCGCGAAGGAGGGCCACGATCCGAGCGACATGAAGGCCGCATTTGCGAGGGCGATCGAGTGGCCGGCCACGCAGCGGGATCGGATCCCACTGGGCCTGTTCTACCGCAACCCGAAGGTGCCGACCTACGAGGACTTGGAGATCGCCTTTCGGAAGGGCCCGCCGGTGAAGCAGCCCCTAGGTGTCGAGAATCCGGACGAACTCATGGCGGAGTTCCTGTAGCCGGCACCGCCGCGACCGATACGCTTGAACGTGGGACACGGATTCGTCGGGCTGTGAGCGATCCTGCGTCCCTTGATCGGCTATTGCGTCAAGCGCGCAGACGAACGATCCTTTTCGCGTTTGCAACATTCCTGGTCATTTCGGCACTGCTTACTCCTCGTTGGATTCGCGAACCGCCTCCCCTCACCCTCGATGGGTTCGCGGTCCTCCTGGCCGCCTTTCTTTTGCCGGCACTTATGGTAGGGGCCGCGATTCTTGCGCCGCGCCTGATGAGGAGGCGTCTTGAGGGAATTTGGCCGCGGGTTCGAGAGGCCGGACTGGGTGTGGGACCGCTCTTGGTTCTTGACAACGGACCTCTCGTTCAACCCGGGGGCTTCACGTTCGTAAGCGGATTCTACACGTCTGACGGCAAACAGACCGTCCCCTCAGTCAAGCAAGCAAAGCGTTGGACGTTGCCACTGCGATGGAAACGTATGACCCTCACGCGATCCGCTAGCCGGGCGAGCGGAGACCTCTCCACAATACAGGATGCGGTGGGGGCATCCTTCTCCAGTTGTCTTATCGCGTCCTGTAGCTCAAGGAGGTCCGAGGTGAACCCTCCCGTTTGGATGGCCCGCGTTTCCTTCTCCCCCGGGATCCTTTCCCCTCGGTCCCTCTTGGATGGTGTCGTATCCGAGTCCGACCTGATTGGGACGTACCTGGAAAAGCAGGTGCGAGAACGACTATGAAAGGCCACAGCGGACTGAATCATCCGGTCCGTTCGATTCGAGGGAACACAAGTCCGACCTCGGAATTCTCCGCTCGCTGCATCGCCTCGATTCGCCTCCGATCCGCATCGAATCGTGCGATGAGGTCTTTCGCGTCGATTCCCAGGTACATCGGCGGATAGGGCCGCATCTTGTCCGACCCTCGTTCGAGCAGCGTGATCGCCCCGACCAAGTTCCCATTCTGGAAATGATGGTAGGCCGCACAGACTTGGATCAATCCCTGGAGGAACAACCTCGGCTCCCCGCGCTCGACCCGCCAGACGTCTTCGAGGACTTCGTGGGCTTCGAAGAAATGTTCCTCGTTGAAGAGGCGGATCGCCTCCTGGATCGGGTCGAGCCCCTGCCTCTCCGCTGCCTCCGCCATCCGTGGATCGTACGGATGCGGGGCCTTTGAATCTTTCCGGCGAGGTCGTTGACTACTTGCTCGTCTTCGCCGGCGCCATCATCGTCCGGATGATCTCCGGTGTGTACGTCCCGCGTTCCGTCACGACAGTCGTCACCAGGTTGGGCGGCGTCACATCGAACAGGTCGTTCGGACCCGCTCGAAAGGTCGCGGCATCGAATCGGGCGTCGAACTTCAGGCTCTCGCAGGCGACGTAGACCGGCTTCCCCTGGTTCGTCGCCGCCTCCGCAATGCTCCGGGTGCCCCGTCGGTTCACGAGGGATCCGTCTCGGAGGACGGAGTCCGCCCCAACCAAGACGTACGTGGCCGCGGCGGCTTTCGCGGGCCCGAGATCGTCGGCGATGGCCGTCGCCTTCAGGCCGTCCTCCGTCAGGACCTTCGCCATCGACCGCCCCTCGAAGACAGGCCCTGCCTCCATCACGAACACCTGGGCGATCCGACGCCGTGCATGGGCGGCGAGGAGGCACACGCGGACGCTCTCGCTGAAGCTCAGGGTGAGGACCGTCGCGTGATCGGGGGCGACCTTGAGGAACGTCTTGCCGATCCGCTCGCGGGCCGTCTCCAGTTCCCCGTGGATCTCCCGCAGCACGGCCATGGGCTCCTGCCCCTCCGCGACGAGTCGGGCGAACAGGTGCACGACGTTGTGGACGATCGCCATCGCGGGTTGGGCCTCGGAGATCCGCCGGGCGGCCTGCGCGAGGAGCTTCGGATCCCGCCAGGCGGGCCCTTCCAAGGTAGCGAGGGCCATCGTCTCCAGGGCGACGCGGGCGAGGCGGGAGGCGCTGCTCGTGCGGTCGCTCGCCATCCCTTCGATCGCCTCTTCAACGACGGGGCCCAGCATGCTCCAACCTCTCGTGATACGCGGCGAGGCCCGTGATGCTCGTCCGGATCCGGCGTTCCAGGAAGTCTCTCGGGTAGCGTTTCGCCGCGCGGCATGTCATGTCGTACAGATCGCGCAGGACGCGGTCCTCGCCCGCGGTGGCGAGCTTCTCCCGAACGATCCGGGCCCACGACGGATAGAGGGCGATCATCGCCTCGATCGCCTTTCGCGGATCTCGATGGGGACCGTAATGGCTGAACAAGAGGGCTTTCGGCTCGAGGGCCATGAGTTGGCGCAAGGTGTCCAGGTTCTTTTCGAGGTCGAAGGCCGGGGCGGGAGCGATTGGCATGAGGATCTCGTCCCCCGGGAAATAGAGGCCCGCCGCGTCCCCTGTATACACACATCGATTCCGCTCGTCGAGGATCGTCAGCTCGTGGGGCGCGTGGCCGGGAGAGTCGAGGAAGACGAGGGAATGTTTCCCGAGGTCCAGGTGGTCTCCGTCCTTCACAGACACGAGCCGGTCCGAGGGAATGGGCGCCATCGTGCCGAACATCTCCGCCTCCGCCGGTCCGAGCGCCTCCCGGGCACTCGCGACGAGTCTCGTGGGGTCGACGAGATGCTTGAAGCCGCGTTCGTGCACATACACTTTGGCCTGTGGCATCTCGGGCAGGAGGAATCCCGCGCCCCCTGCGTGGTCCAGATGGATGTGGGAGACGATGAGGGCGTCGACCTCGGAGGGCTTGAGTCCGAACGTCCGGGCCGCTTCGAGGATACGGCCTGCGTCCTCAGAGGTGCCGGTCTCGATGATGGCCTTGCGATCGTCGTCGATCAGGTAGATGGCCCCGAAGCCGTCTTGGCCGAACATTCGGACGTCCGCAAGGTACGTCTCGGAATCGACGGGGAGGCGACCAAAAGCCATTGGCGTCCGCATGTCCGGACGGGCCATGTATCTTTCGGGAATCCTTTTCTACGTCCCTCCGATTTCGAACGGTGCGGCGGTAGCCAAGCTCGGAAACGGCGCGAGATTTAGGGTCTCGTCCCGCAGGGGTTCCCAGGTTCGAATCCTGGCCGCCGCATCGGCCGATTCGGTCGAGGAACACTTTCGCCCACCTCCCCCGGGAACGACGAAGGCCTTGGCCGATATACCTCTACTTAGAGGTATGAAATGGAAATCGGATGCGGCGCCCGCGTGCGGGACTTCGACGGACGGCGGTACTTCTACTTCTGGCACTACGAACGGGACAACGGACGGTCGGAGAGGAGGGAGGACTACGTCGGCCGCGTGGACTCCGAGAAGGCGAGGTCCGATCTCCTCCGTCGCATGGCCGCCTACCATCGGAGGGCGGAGCAGGAGTTCGCCCGACGGAGGGCGCGGATCGAGGGCCTCGTCATGGCGGCGTATACCTCTACTTAGAGGTACGTCGCTGCGCTCATTCGACATCCCGGATCGCGATGGCTTCCTTCATCCGGTTTCCCTGTCCCACGGCGGTCAGGTAGATACCGAGGAGGGCGAGGGCGCCGCCGAGTCCCACCGCCACGCCGGGAGTCTGGTGCAGCAGGACCCAGGCGAGCAGGCTCGATCCGATCGGCTCGCCGACCAGGCTCAGGCTCACGACGGGCGCGGACACCCACCGCAAGGTCCAATTGTACAACGTGTGCCCGCCGATCTGCGGGATGACCGCCAGGGCGAGAAAGAGGGCCATCTCCTGTCCCACGTCCCCGAGCGGGACCAGGCTCTCCCGCAGGACCACCGCATATGCGAACAAGACTCCCGTCGCGCTCGCGTACACGACGAACGCGTAGGCCAGGAGCGGGATCCGCTGCCGGAACCGGCGACCCGCGAGGAGGTAGAATCCCGCGGCGATGCCTCCGAGGAACGCGAGCAGGTCTCCGATCCCGCTCGCCGTCTTCACGGTCGAGTCGGCGATCGCGATCAGGACGACCCCGCTGAAGCCGAGGCCGATGCCGATCGCCATCCGAGCCGTCAGCCGTTCCCGAAGCACGAAATGGGAGAGGACGCCGACGAGGAGGGGATGGGAGGTGACGAGGATCACGGAGCTCGCGACGCTCACCTGGACCGGCTCGATTTTGAGGGAACCGATCCACAGGGTGAAGTGGGTCGCGAGGATCGCCCCCACCCCGATCATGCCCGCCACGTCCTTGCGCGTCAGGTTCCAGAGGCCGCGCTTCGGATCGAGCAGAGCGAACGGCGCGAGGATGAGCGAGGCGAGGGCGAGGCGGTACAGGGCGATCGTAACGAACGGCGAGGCGGACCACGAGATGAAGATGGACGCCGTGGACACGGAGACGACCGCGAGAGCTATCCCGAGGTACGGCCGTGCGGCCACGGGGTCGGGACGAGCGCGCGGCTATGTAACCGCTGCGGCGCTCACGGGCTTGATGGCGGGGGAGGCGGAGGCACGCGAGGCGTGCCCCTCCGTCGCCGGCGGACGATGACAAAGCCCGCGATCGCCACGACGGCGAGCAGCACGAGTCCGACGATGATCAGCAGGAAGGTCGTGCTCCACTGGTACCGATGGCTGCTGAGGTCCATCTCCTCCGTCTTCTGATCCTGCGCATTATAGGTCTCGCGCTTCGAATAGTAGCCCGCCTGATCGGAGTAATAGAATTTCGTGTACGTGCCGCCTCCGAGGCTCCGGACCACGAAGGAGTGGAACGTCCCTTCGGCAACCGTGACGTCGACCTCTCCATCCACCTGGGCGGAAACGGTCGTCAATGCCGTGCTCACCCCGCCGTTGCCGATCTTGAGGCTGGCATTCACACTGATGCTCCACGTCTTCTGAACGGACAAGGGGAACATGGCTTCTGGTTGCGGCGGCTCATACGTTGTGATGATTAGCGCGAATATGGTGACGGACCTGTTTACGATCCCCAGATTCTCGTCACGCATCCACACGTCCGTGACGACTGCAAACGACCCGGTGGTCTCCGTGTCCTTCACATGCCATGCGTCGTAGAGGGTCCCGCGAAGGGTTCGGGTCGTCTCCCGGGCCACGACCTCGAATCGGCGCGTGTGGTTCGGGTTGCTTGCGTCGACGTAGAGCCAGAAGTCTCCCGACGTCCAGCGGGGCGCACCCGCATCGGCGCGGGCGGGTTGTGGGACCGCGACGAAGACCGTCCCAAGGATAGCGATGATTAGGAGGGCCGCTAGCGTCCGTGCGCGGCGGGAGGGTTGCATGCCAGGACCGGGCCGCGGCATTGCCACGAACCCGGCTTAATGATGACGCCTCGAATCTCAATTGCCGCAGCTTATATGGATTGACCTCTCTGTCCCGGCCCGGCTTGAGGGACGCGGATGCGGGTAGAGCAAGTCAAGAAGATCCTGGTGATCGGCGCGGGGACGATGGGGGCAGGGATCGCCCAAACGTGCGCCGCCGCCGGCTTCCCAGTCACGATGCGGGACATCGAGCAGCGATTCGTGGACGGCGGCTTCCGCCGGATTCGCGACCCGTTGATG
>VBMR01000186.1 GCA_005878325.1 Methanobacteriota archaeon
AATCGCTCAGTTTCCATGTCGAACGGACCTGGGTCCGCGGGTACTACTTCAACCCCATGCTCTCCGGGCTCGACTACCACCGGTTGTGGACCGTCGCCGGCTGAAGGATTCCGGAGGGGACCGCCCGCGAGTCGCCCGAGCCATCGGTCGCACGAAAGAACAAACGGTTTGGGGACACCTATTTATGTCGGGGCCGCGCGTGGCGCATCCATGGTCGAGCTGAAGACGATTACGGATACGATCCACGGTACGATTCGGCTCGAACCGCTTACCTTAGATCTGCTCGAGACGCTCGAACTCCAGCGGTTGAATTCGATTCGGCAGCTCGGCCTCACGTACCTCGTCTTCCCGGGGGCGAATCACTCCCGCCTGGAACACTGCCTCGGCGTCGGTCACGTTGCGGGAGAAATGGCGAAGGCCCTCGATCTCCCCGACAGCGAGCGGAAGCTGGTCCCGGCCGCGGGACTCCTCCACGACGTCGGCCACGGACCGTTCTCACACACCCTCGAACACGTTCTGAGCCGCGAGCTCGCGGTCGACCACATGCACCTGACCCAACGGATCATTACGGGAGCGGACGACAACGTGTCACCGGCGGATCGGAAGGCGTTCCCGGAGACCCTCCGGATTCATGAGGTCCTGGAGAAGCACGGCGTGGACCCGAGGGCCGTCGCCGCCCTGATTCGGGGTCCGGCCGAAAAGGGGGAACGATGGATCGTTCCGCGAGGCCGGACGGAACTGTCGCGGTACCTCGCACAGATCATCCACAGTCCGATGGACGCGGACCAAATCGACTACCTGATGAGGGACGCCCACTACACGGGCGCGTCTCACGGGACGATTGATTTCCCTCGGCTGCTTCAGACCCTGCGCACGTACCGGGGGGACCTCGCCCTCGATCGGAAAGGGCTGCCGGCCCTCGAGGGAATGCTGGTCGCCCGAGGCCTGATGTACTCCTCCGTCTACTTTCACAAGACGGTCCGGATCGCAGAGCAGATGATCGCGCGAGCGGTCGAACGGTCCGAGGCCCCGATAGGCGAGATCCAGAAAATGGTCGACCACGAGCTTCTGAACTGGCTCGTCCAGCAGGGTCCTCTCCAGAGGGAAATCGCCCTCCGCCTGAAGTACCGCAAGTTGTTCAAACGCGTCCTGGCGTCCGGCCGGGACGAGCTGACGGACGGGAACCGCGCCGTCCTCGCGACCTTCAAGGAGCCTCGGGAGCGACGACGGGTTGAAGATCGGATCGCTCGCCGGGCCGGACTCCAACCGGGGCAAGTCATCGTCGACGTGCCGCTTCCGGAACTCCTCCTGAGCGAGCCGCGCATCGCGAAGACGGAAGTCCCGATTCTGGAGAACGGGAGCGCGAAGCCTTTCTCGAAGGTGAGCCCGCTCGGTCGCGCGCTCCAGACTCGGCAGGTCGTCGACTGGGTCGTCATGGTCGCGGCTCCCGGCGAAGCCGCCGCTTCCGTCCGAAAAGCCGCGACCGCCGCGTTCTCCGACTGACGCCCAATTCTAAGTGCGAGTTGCCTTTGTCAAAGCGGCGGACGTTCGTCCGACAACTTTTAAATAGCGTCCGCCGGATACGCGGCCACTTTGCGGGATGGGATGACCTCGCAGGATCTGACGGTGGCGCCATGAATTCGATGTTAGAGGACGTGCTCGCCCGGGAAGGGAGTGCCCCAGCGTTTGAGGACAGCCGGGTCGACGCTGAGCTCGAAGAGATGCTCAGCAAGATGCGGACGAACATCAAGATCGTCGGTCTCGGCGGCGGCGGTTGCAATACGATCGCCCGCGTTTACAGCGAAGGAATCGTTGGCGCCGAGCTCTATGCCTGCAACACGGACGCCCAGCACCTGCTCCACATCGCGTCCCCGAAAAAGATCCTCTTGGGCCGACGCATCACGAAAGGCCTGGGGGCCGGGGCGCTGCCTCAGATCGGGGAAGAAGCGGCCCGAGAGGCGGAAGAGGAACTGCGGGCCATCGTCCAGGGGTCTGACATCGTCTTCGTGACGTGCGGGCTCGGCGGCGGCACGGGAACCGGGAGCTGCGGGTACGTCGCCCGGCTCGCGAAAGAGATGGGGGCCCTCACGATTGCGGTCGTCACCTTGCCCTTCCGCGGCGAAGGGAAGCTCCGGATGGAGAGCGCGGAATGGGGCCTAGAGCGACTCCGGGACGCGGCGGACACCGTGATCACGATCCCGAACGACAAGCTGCTCGACTTGGTCCCGCGGCAGTCCCTGAACCTCGCGTTCAAGTTCGCGGACGAAGTCCTGATGCGGTCGATCAAGGGCCTCACGGAAATCATCACAAAGCCCGGCCTCGTCAACCTCGACTTCAACGACGTCAAGACGATCATGAAAGGCGGCGGTGTCGCGATGATCGGCCTGGGGGAAAGCCAGGCGGTCGGAGACAACCGGGCCGTGGAGGCGATCGAGGAGGCGGTGAACTCGCCTCTGCTCGAGGTGGACGTCTCGAGCGCCCATGGCGTCCTGATCAATGTGACGGGAGGCAATGACATGACGATCTCGGAGGCCGAGCGGGTCGCCGAGGTCGTGCAGGGAAAGGTCTCCCCCACCGCGCGGATCATCTGGGGTGCCACCGTGGATCCGTCCCTGGAGCACACCCTCCGCGTGATGCTCGTCGCGACGGGCGTCAAGTCGAAAAACATCGTGGGACGCCGCGATCCATCCGAGGAAAAGGTCCGTGTCGGCGTCGACGTGATTCGCTAGGACGCCCGTCGTTTCGGGTTGCCGCGGTCGCGTTGAACCGCCGAGGTGGATTCGTGTCCACGTCACGCCTCTGCGATGGTCCATGTCGGGCTCGCAACGCTTATTACCGGCACGCTCTTACGCAGGAAGCGAAATTACTGCTCAGCCCCGAGGCTATCGGCGGGAGATCCAACCATGGATTCGATCGTTAGGGAGGTCGTGAGTCGATCCACCCCGGAACCCCGGATGCCGGAGTCTCCCACCCAGCCGATCGGGCTCGGCGCGGAAGACTCCGAGCTCGAGCGGATCCTCGCGAGCCTTCGAACGAACATTCGAATCGTCGGGATCGGCGGGGGCGGATGCAACACGATCGATCGCCTCGTGGAATCCGGTATCGTCGGGGCGGAGCTGTATGCGGCGAACACGGACGCGCAGCATCTCCTCATCATTCGTTCGCCACACAAACTGCTGCTGGGCCGACGGGTCACGCGGGGCCTCGGGGCCGGTGCCCTCCCGCAGGTGGGCGAGG
>VBMR01000187.1 GCA_005878325.1 Methanobacteriota archaeon
ACCCGATCCTCTCGATCAACGAGGTCGGCGTCCCGGTCGAGGCGGCCCGAGAACTCACCGTCCCGGTCCACGTGCAGTCGTACAACCAGGAGATCGTGAAGGAGTGGGTGAAACGCGGCCCGACGCCGCTCGGCCTGCTTGGGGAGTACGCGCCGGGAGTGAATTACGTGATCCGGCCCGACGGCCGCCGGATCCGGGTGACGGAGAAGAACGCGGAGGTCGTGGCGGAGGCCGTTGAGATCGGCTACACGGTCGAGCGGCAACTCGTCGACGGAGATATCGTCCTGTTCAACCGGCAGCCCTCCCTGCATCGGATGTCGATGATGGCGCACGAGGTCCGCGTGATGCCGCACAAGACGTTCCGCTTCAACCTCGCGGTGTGCCCACCGTACAACGCCGACTTCGACGGGGATGAGATGAACCTCCACGTCCTGCAGAGCGAGGAGGCCCGCGCGGAGGCCCGCGTCCTGATGCGGGTCCAGGAGCACATCCTCTCGCCGCGGTTCGGCGGGCCCGTGATCGGGGGAATCCACGACCACATTACCGGATCCTTCCTCCTGACCCGCAAGGAGAGCAAGTTCACGCGGGAGGAGGTCACGTACATCCTGAGTAAGATTGACATCAAGGAACTCCCCCCGGCCGACGTCACGAAGGGCGGGACGGAGTACTGGTCCGGGAAGGCCCTCTTCAGCGCGATCCTGCCGAAGGACCTCAGTATGACGTTCAAGTCCTCGATCGCTCCGAAGGGGGACATCGGTCTGAAGGAGCTGAAGGAGGAGGATTCCCTCGTCGTGATCAAGAACGGCGTCGTCAGCTCGGGGACGATCGACGAGAACGCGGTCGGTGCGTTCAAGGGGAAGATCTTGGACAAGCTGGCGCGGGACTATGGGCCGGATGCCGCCCGGGGGTTCATCGACAAGGCGACGAAGATGGCCATCGGCGCGATCATGATCCGCGGCTTCACGACGGGCATCGACGACGAGGACATCCCGGAAGAAGCGAAGAAGCAGATCGCGGACGTCCTCAGGACGGCGATCGAGAAGGTCGAAGGCCTCGTGGAGTCGTACAAGCGGGGGGAACTGGAACAGATGCCCGGGAGGTCTCTCGAGGAGACGCTGGAGGTGGAGGCGATGAAGATCCTCGGCCGGGCGAGGGACCAGGCGGGCCAGATCGCAGGGAAGCACCTCGGGATCGAGAACAGCGCCGTGGCCATGGCCCGGTCCGGGGCCCGTGGCTCCATGCTGAACCTCTCCCAGATGGCGGGATCGATTGGGCAGCAGGCGGTCCGCGGAGAGCGTCTGAGCCGGGGATACTGGAACCGCACCTTGCCACACTTCAAGAAAGGGGACCTCGGCGCGGAGGCGAAGGGCTTCGTGAAGTCGTCCTACAAGAGCGGGCTTCATCCGACGGAGTACTTCTTCCATGCGATGGGCGGGCGGGAAGGCCTCGTCGACACCGCCGTCCGGACGTCCCGGTCCGGCTACATGCAACGCCGGCTGATCAACGCCCTGGAGGACCTGAAGGTGAAGGAGGACGGGACCGTGCGGAACACCGCCGACACAATCATCCAGTTCAAGTTCGGAGAGGACGGCGTGGACCCGTCGCGGAGCGTGCAGGGCCGGGCCGTCGACATCGATGACATCCTACAGGAGGTCCTCGGCGAGGAGCCGTCATGGAAGGAGCGGCTCCGGGAGCAGGAGATGGCCTCCTACGGCCTCACCGAGAAGGACATGTACGTCGAGATCTCGGAGGAAGAGGTCGAAGTGGAGGAGGAAGAACCTCCGTCGGAGGAGTGACGATGGCCCGCACCACGACGATCCAAGCCCTCCGGAACCGCGGGATCTCGAAGAAGACCGCGACCGTCCTGGCGGATGCCGGCTTCACCCTCGATAAGCTCGCGGCCTCGAAGGTCGAACGACTCGCGAAGTACATCTCGAAGAAGGAGGCGGAGAAGGTCCTCAAGAAGTTGAGGGCCGCGCCGGTGGAGCCGAAGCCGGAGCCGAAGCCGGCGCCGAAGAAGGAGAAGGCGAGGCCCGCGGCGCGAGGGAAGAAGCCCTCGGGCAAGGCGAAGGCCGCGGAAGCGGAACCCGAGACGCCCCTCACGATTCCCGTCAAGGCCGCTCCCCTGTCCTCGGGTGAGCAGGAGATCATGGACGGACTGAAGGAGATCGGGCGGTGGCTTCCGCGATACGTCGTGGCAGAGATCACCAAGAAGATCCATGGCCTCAAGCTCAGCAAGAAGCGTCTCCAGGACGTCCTCACGAAGATCTGCGAGAAATTCGAGCTCCACGAGATCGACGCGAATGAGTCCGCGGGCATCGTATCCGCGCAGTCGATCGGTGAGCCCGGGACTCAGATGACAATGAGGACGTTTCACTACGCCGGCGTCGCGGAGATGAACGTCACCTTGGGTCTGCCGCGGCTCATCGAGATCGTGGACGCCCGGCGGGTTCCCTCCACTCCGATCATGGAGCTGTTCGTCAAAACGGGCCACACGGACCTGGAGAAGATGCGCAAGATCGCGACGGAGATTGAGATGACGTCCCTCGACGACATCGCGGCGATCGAGACGGACCTCCAGAACATGCGCGTGCTGGCCTATCCCGACGACCACCGAATGCGTTCCCGCGGCGTGACGTGGCCGGAGCTCGAAGAGAAGCTGAAGAAGTTCGGTGAGGTCCAGGAAGTGAAGCGCCAGGTCGGGAACGTGGAACGTAAGGCCAAGGCCCTCGTGGTCGAGGCCGGCGAACCCTCCTTCAAGAAGCTCCAGCGTCTGGTCGAGCAGGTCCGAACGATGAAGATCAAAGGGATCGAAGGAATCTCGCGGGCGATCATCAGGAAGCGGGGGGAAGGCTACGTCATCTACACGGAGGGTTCTAACCTGTCCAAGATCCTCGAACTTCCGTATGTCGATGCCTCGAGGACCACCACGAACTCGATCCAGGAGATCTACGAAGTGCTCGGGATCGAGGCCGCGCGCAACGCGATCGTGAACGAGGCCAACAACACCCTTCAGGAGCAGGGGCTCACGGTGGACATCCGTCACATCATGCTTGTGTCCGACATGATGACGAACGACGGCGACGTGAAGGCGATCGGTCGGCACGGCATCTCGGGGCGGAAATCGTCCGTCCTCGCCCGGGCCGCGTTCGAGATCACGGCGCATCACCTCCTCCGGGCCGCGATCACGGGTGAAGTGGACTACCTCGACGGAGTCGCGGAGAACGTGATCGTCGGCCAGCCCGTCACCCTAGGTACGGGGGCCGTGAACCT
>VBMR01000188.1 GCA_005878325.1 Methanobacteriota archaeon
AAGTCATACGAAATCCCGTATCGTGCCGCCCAGTCGGCGAGGGTCGCCGACGCATTCCCGGGACCGCCGAAGTCGAGGTAGAGTTCGACCTGGACCCGGTTCACGAGCCCTTGGAGGGACACCCAAAGGAGGCGGGTTGACAGGTTCGCCCCGGCGTCGACTGCCACCACATGCAGGACGGGCGCGATTCGGAAGACGGGAAAGGGACTCGTGTCCGGAGAGAGGCGAGGCTGGGCGGGATCCGGCGCGGCGGGAGTCGGCCACAAGAGATTCGCGGCGAACACGAGGGCGATCAGCGCAGCGAGAATGCCGCCCGCGAGGCGGACCCCCGTCCGGCGGTCCTCTCGGGTTCGCGCGACCATGCCGCTCCATCGCTCCGCGGACTGCCGACGCGAGCCGGAAGCCCGGATGCGTCTATAGCCTTTCCCCGCCGGGATGGAGGGAGAGAACCCCCTGAAACGACCGCGACCAGTCTCCCCCCGGGGGCCCTTGAGCCGGCGAGGGGCTTTATTCGATGAAAGGCCCTTCCCGAACCAGGTGCGAGGTATGGCGGAACCGGATTCGACGCGGAACCTGAGGATCGTCCACGCGGAGATCGATGCATCCGACAAGACGACGAGCCTGCTCTTCCCGCATCGAGACCAAGGTCCCTGGCTCCCGTTCGAACGGTTCGCCGAGACGATCACAACCTCTCGCACAAAGATGGAGCGACATCCGCACCGCGGCGAGGAGGTCCTGATCTACGTGCTCGACGGAGAGATCGAGCACGTGGACGGCTCCGGGCATCGCGAGAAGCTCGGCCCCGGGTCCCTCGCCCTCCTGACCGCGCACGAGGAGATCGCCCACGAACTCGCCACGGTCAAGGGGAAGCGAGCGCGCTGGCTGTCCATCGTCGTCCGCCTGCCGTGGCACACGGAACCGCCGCCGACGGAAGTCCAGATCAAGGGGGCCGGCGACGCGGCGCAGGCCGCGGATGGGACGATCCAGACGCCCGTCGTCGGGCCCCTCGCGCGGGCCGATTCCTTCGCGGGCCTGCAAGTCATGGACGTGGAATTCGCCAAGGACGGGACCGCGTTCTTCCGGATCGGCGGGGACCACCGCGCGGTCGCCTACGTGCTCGCCGGGTCGGGGAAGCTCGAAGGCTCGCTCGTGCAGACTGGCTCCGGCGTGCTGTTGGAAAACCGGACGGGCTTCGCGATCGGCGGCTCACCGGGATTCCGGGTCGCGCTCGCCTCCGTCCCCGTGCCTCCGGAACATTCGGAGGAGCCTGAACCGAAGCGGAAGCGCGTGAAGTGAGTCGGTCGCTTCCCTCCCAGAACGCTCACCCGCGACGGAGGCGCAGGGACAAGCAGCCGCTCCCGAATCCGTCAGGACGGACGATGCAGACGTCACTGTTTCACAAGAGTCAAATCAGCCTCAAATATCCGATCGGTCAAGGTTACACCGTTGGGGAAACCCATGCCCGAACGACCCACCATTCGTACGCCCGTGGAAAAAGCCCGTAAAACCGCCAATCGACAAACCGACCGCGACCTCCTGCCGGACCGCCTCGTGCGAGGGCTCGGGCAATTGCTGAGACGGGGCAAGACATTCCTCTGGATCTGGGCGCTCGTCACGGCGGTCCTCGTCGCCATGTCCGTGTCGACGATCCTCACGACGAGCCAGCCGAATGGGATCGACTTCAACTGGAGCGGATGAACGGCCCACCGTCTCGGAGCCACCTCGACTTTTTTCTTCAATCCGTGATTCAACCGAATCTACAGGGAGTAGTCGATCGCGCCATCATCTTCGGAGAGCTCGAAGGTTCGCTTCAAGGACTCCGCCGATAGTCTCAGTCCCCGCCCCGTGGGCGCGGGAGCGCGGCTCGTCCGAGCGCTGCGGTGCCGCAGACCCACGACCGCGATCAACACGATGCCCAGGCCGGCGAAGAGTGCGTAGATGGGCGGGATGTCCAGCGGGATAGTCGGGGCCGGTCCGGGCTGTGCCGGAGGATCCGCCGGAGTTTGGGGATCCGTGGGCGGCGAGGTCGGCGAAGCCGTGACGGTCTGCGTCACGAACGGACTCGAAGAAGCCGCGTAGGTCGCGTCGCCCGCGAACCGGGCGCGGATGTACTCGTCTCGTGGCGCACTGGTTCGGAAGACCATCCTGCCGGAGAAGGCGCCGTTCGCGTCCGTGGCGGGGAACTGTCCAATCTGCCCCTCGGGGTACCACGTGACCTGATCCGCGGACCACTCCAGGACGACGTTCCGTCCTGCGACACCGTTTCCGGACGCGTCGGTCAGGCGACCCGACACCGTGACCGTCTCATTACTCTGGGACGGGTTGTGGCTCGTCATGAGCGAGAGCGTCGTGGCCGTCATACCCGG
>VBMR01000189.1 GCA_005878325.1 Methanobacteriota archaeon
AAGTCGCGGGCCCATCCGTTCGCGCCGACGCCGGCGTTGAGGGAGTAGCCCCAGACCCGCTGGAACTCCTGCTGGACGCTCCCGCGCGGGGAGTGTTCCGTGGGGAAGTTGTTGATCGACCAGCCGGACGTGTCGACGATGTACGCTCCGTAGTCGCGGAAGGCCTGGGCGACGATCCGCCCGGGTTCTGACTCCAACGAGGAGAGGGCGAAGTCGGGCTTCGCGGCAAGGAGGGATCCGATCCGCACCTCGGGGATCGAGCCGCTGTAACCGGCGCCGCCCGCATCGGACTTCCACGCGGG
>VBMR01000190.1 GCA_005878325.1 Methanobacteriota archaeon
AATCAGGTCCCGCCCCGAGGCCTCACGGCTCCGGCTTTTGCCAAGGAGCAGGACGCGAAAGCCATTGAGGAGATCCTCGCCCTGGACGCGAAGCGCTTCGCCGGGAAGGTGAGCCAGGCCGGCATCTCGATGTGCGGCTATGGGCCCGTCACCGCGATGCTGATCGCCGCGAAGCGACTCGGCGCCCGCGAAGCGAAGCTCCTGAAGTATGCGACCTCGAGCGACATGAGCCGCGATCTGCGCACGGCGGTCGGATACGGCGCGATTGCGGTCTACCGGTGAGCGGTCTCCGCGTCGATCCAGTCGACGTAGGGTCGAAGGGCCGGCCCCATCGGATACGATACGATGCACGGCACCTCATGCGGATGGTTCCGGCGGACCTCCGCGATCAGGCGTCTCACGAGGCTCGCCCGGGTCTTGAACACGATCACGAACTCGCGACTCTCTTCCCGAACCCCGCGCCACCGGTACATCGATTCGACGGGCCAGAGATTCGCGCACGCCGCGAGGCGACGGTCGACGATCGCTCGCGCAATCTTGCGGGCCGTCGCACGGTCCGGCGCCGTCACATAGGCCATCGCATGACGAGTCAGTCGCTTCTCGTTTGCCATTCCTCGGATTCCTCCACTATCAGGGTCAGGAACAGGAATGGGTTCGACGTCCTTTTAAGTCGCGGTCCAGGTCGTCAAAACGTTCACATGCCCGTCGTGACCATGAACGAAATGATCGCGGCCCTTCGGTCCACCGTGGGCAAGAGAGGGATGTCGGAAGAGGACCTCCGCGCGCTCGCCGACTACCTGATGTCCTTCTTCGGATTCGAGACGGAGGCGATCGACAACAACCTCGACGTCGCGGACCGCGACGTGTTCTACATGCTCGAGGAGGAAGGGCTCCTCACGACGCGACAAGAAGAGGTCATGATCAAGAAAGGCAAGATATGGCCCATCCACTACTGGATCCTCCGCGTGGACCGGATCAAGGAACTCGCGAAACCCGCTCGCGCGAAGGCCGTCGTGGACGCATTCGCCGTGTACGATGACCTACCGGATGACATCTGGTCTCGCAAGTTACCCGCTCGCTGAATCACCGGGATAAATTGAAATATTCCCGAGGGTTCGTTCGGGGCGTCGCATGGCCCTCGTGGATTCGCTCCTGATCGCAGCGGCGGCGATCGTCCTCTGGTCCTTCGGGCTCTACGCGCTCCAGCGCCGCGGACTCCTGGAGCCTCGGGGACTGCAGCCTTCCCCTCCGCCCGCGGGTCCTTTCCTCATGTGGAAGACGGTCCGCGGTCGCGCCCTGATCGAATGGCTCGCCCGACCGAAACGCTTCTGGCGTGTGTTTGGCGACCTCTCGATCGTCCTCGTCGCCCTCACGATGGTGGGCACGACACTCCTCCTGATCTGGGAGGCGACCCTCGTGCAGACCCAGGCGGTGCGGAGCAATCCGCCGTCTCCAGATCTGCTCCTCGGCCTGCCCGGCATCAACCCGATCATCCCGCTCGGGTACGGCATCTTCGGCCTCGCGATCGCGATCGTGCTCCACGAGTTCTCTCACGGGATCCTTGCGCGGGTCGCGCGGATCCAGATCCGGTCCCTGGGCCTGATCTTCCTGATCTTTCCAATCGGCGCCTTCGTCGAGCCCGATGAGGAGGAGATGCGGGCCCTCCCGCGTAGGGACCGGGCTCGGCTGTTCGCGGCGGGTCCTGCCACGAACGTCCTCCTTGCGATCCTCTTTGCGTTCCTGTTCTCGTCCGTCATGATGTCCTCGGTCAGCCCGGTTCACGAAGGTGTCGGCATCCTCTCCTTCACGACGGATTCGCCGGCCCGAAACGCGACGATGCAGCCGTACACCGTCATCATCTCCGTGAACAACACCCTGATTACTTCCAATGCGGACTTCCGAGCGGCGATGGCGTCCGTCGTCGCGGGCCAGACGATTCAGATTGTGACGTTCGATCCGTCGACCTCGGCGACGACTACGCATAGCGTGACGACGATCGCAGAGGCGGGCACGAACCGCTCCCTGATCGGGATCATCCCGTTGGACGTGTCGATGGACTACTACCATCCGCTCACGAATCCCGCGAAGTTCGGAGGCGTGCCCGGGGCGGTCCTGTCCTACGTTTCCTTGCCGTTCCAAGGGCGGGCCCCGATCGACGACCCCGTGGTCCGGTTTTACCGGGTCAATGGGCCCCTCGCGGCGCTCCCCGTTTCCTTGTTCTGGCTCGTTACGAACACCTTCTACTGGTTGTTCTGGCTGAACATCATGCTCGGCCTGACGAATGCACTCCCTGCGGTCCCGCTCGACGGCGGCTACCTCTTCAAGGATGGAATTGAGGGCTTCGTCTCTCGATTCCGGAAGGGCATCACGACGGAAGCCCGGGACCGGATCGTCCGCGGGGTGAGCTACACGTTCGCCTTCCTCATCCTCGGTCTCGTCCTTTGGCAATTCATTGGACCGCGACTCTAGGTGGCCCGTTTCGCTTGGCCGGCCACGAGCCCGATGACCCCCGCGACGAGGGCGAGGATCGCCCCGGTGCTGTTTGCGCCCAGGAGCAACGAAACGATGCCCAGCAAGATGTCGACGATCCCGCCGCCTCCGTAATTGCCCCGGTAAATCAGAACGCTCCCGAGGAGGATCGCGAGTCCCAGGACGAGAAATTCGAGAAGGTCCAGGTAGTCGGAGAGTTTTTGCCCGAGGCGGATCGAGTTCAAGGTGTTCGACAGGATGAGCAGTCCGCCGACGAGGCCGATGAGGAGGGCGAGGAGGGGCAGGATCCGGTTCTCCGTCATCGGGCGGCGGAAGGTCCCGGTCCACTTCAGCCTTTCTCAAGCCCCGCGAGGCCCCACACGCCGCGGGGGTCGCCGGCGAAGTCGTTCGACCTCCACCACATGCGGAGGGCGCGGAAGACTTCCCGAAACTGCCGGGCCTGAACGAATTCTTTGAGTGCCTCATTCGTCGTCGGCCCGCTGAACGCGATCTCCGACACGCCGGCCGCGGCGACCAGGGCTCGGAACAGATCCACCGCAACCGGCTCGTCTCCGGGTTCGACGACCCACGGTCCGACCTCGCAGGCGTCCTCGCTCGGGCTGCCGACGATGAAGCCGCGGATGCGTCCGCGAGATTCCGCGACGAGGAACGTAGAGGAGAATTCCTCCGAGAGACGGCCGAGTAGTCGCAGGCGGTTGGCGCCGAAGAAGGCCGCGTCCATGCGGGCGATCGCTGGAAGGTCGTCACGGCGGATGGG
>VBMR01000194.1 GCA_005878325.1 Methanobacteriota archaeon
AGTGGGTGGAGGACCGAGCGGAGAATTTCGTCGCCACGATCCATGGGCGGGACCATGTGCAATACGTCGAGCTCGCAGCGAAAAAGGACGGGACGATCCTCGGGATCAAGGCGCGGGTGTTCGCGAACCTCGGGGCCTACCTGTCGACCGCGGCCCCCGGCATCCCGACGATTCTGTTCGGCTTCATGCTCGGCGGATGCTACGGAATCCGCGCCGGCCGGGTCGAGGTGACCGGCGTCTTCACGAACACGACGCCCGTCGACGCCTACCGAGGCGCGGGCCGGCCCGAGGCCCTCTTCCTCGTGGAGCGGATGGTCGACATCCTCGCTCGCAAGCTGAAGAGGGATCCCGCCGACCTGCGGCGGAAGAATTTCATCTCCGCCGACAAGTTCCCCTTCGCCACCGCGATGGGCCTCACGTACGACAGCGGCAACTACGCGGGGACGCTCGACAAGGCCCTGGAGAAGGTCGGATACGAGAAGCTCCGCAAGGAACAGGCGGAAGCCCGGCGGAAAGGTCGGCTCATGGGGATCGGCCTCTCTTCGTACGTGGAGCTCTGCGGCCTCGGCCCGTCTTCGGTCGTCACCTCGACCGGATTCGCGGGCGGGCTGTGGGGCGCGTCGACCGTACGGCTCCATCCCACCGGGAAGGCGACCGTCTACACGGGAGGCCATCCGCACGGCCAGGGGGAGGAGACGACCTTCGCCCAGATCGCCGCCGAAGAACTCGGCATCCCCCTCGCCGACGTCGAGGTCGTTCACGGGGACACGAAGCTCACGCCGTACGGGCAGGGCACGTACGGGAGTCGGACGACACCCGTCGAAGGAGGCTCGGTCGCCCTGTCCGCCCGCAAGGTCCGGGACAAGGCGCGCAAGATCGCGGCTCATCTCCTCGAGGCCCGGGAAGATGACCTGGAATTCTCCGGGGGCCGTTTCTCCGTGAAGGGTTCGCCGAAGGCGGGGAAGACGATTCAGGAGATTTCCTGGGCCGCGTACATGGCGGGAAGCATGCCGAAAGACGTCGAACCGGTCCTCGATGCCACGACCTTCTACGATCCGACGAACTTCGTTTTCCCGTTCGGCACGCACGTCTGCGTCGTCGACGTGGACAAGGAGACCGGTCAGGTGGCGATCCGACGGTACGTCGCGGTCGACGACTGCGGGAATCAGATCAACCCCATGATCGTGGAAGGCCAGGTCCACGGCGGGGTCCTGCAGGGCCTCGGCCAGGCGATGCTCGAACAGGCCGTCTACGACGAACAGGGCAACTTGCTCACGAACAGCTTGATCGAATACCTCGTCCCGACGGCGCTCGAGGCGCCGCGGATCGAGACGGATTCCACCGTCACGCCGTCCCCGCACAACCCGCTCGGGGTGAAGGGCGTCGGGGAGACAGGGACGATCGCCTCCTCGCAGGCGTATGTGAACGCGGTGTGCGATGCGGTCGGTGTAGACAACATCGACATGCCGATTACCCCGGAGAAAGTGTGGCGGATCCTCCAGAAGCAATGAGCGAGCGCCGGGGTTCCGCAAGATACTTAGCGGGCCGCGCGGGTGGTCGTCGGCGGGAGGCAGCGTCGCGTGGCGTCGGTCACTAGCCTTGGGTCCATCCGTCGAGGACGGTCCAAGATTTCAGCCATCGTGCTCGCCGCAGGCGGCTCCAGTCGCATGGGCACACCGAAGCCCCTCGTCCTCATCAATGGCCGTCCCCTTCTCGACTACGTGCTTAGGACGGTGCGTGACTCGCACGTCGATGACATCGTCGTCGTCTTGGGACACGAAGCGGATCGCGTCCGCAAGGCTATCACCGTCGATCGGGCGCGAGCGATCGTGAACGACGCGTACGAGGAGGGCATGAGCGCCTCAATCCGGGCAGGTGTTCGGGCCGCCGATCCGCGGTCGGACGGCCTCCTGATCGTCCTCGGTGACCAGCCGTTTGTGGCATCGAAGACGTTGGATGACCTGATCGCGCGGAGGAACGAATCCCAAGCGAAGATTCTGATCCCTACGTACCAGGGGCATCGAGGAAACCCGGTCCTCCTCGACCGGTCCTTATCCGGCGAAGTCCAGGCGATCACCGGAGACCAGGGGTGTCGGGCCATCTTCGGCCGACATCTCGACGGGATCCTCGAAGTGCCCGTGGACGACCCGGGGATCCTCGTCGATCTCGATACGCCAGAACAAATTTCGCGCGCCGAAGAAACGGTGCAATCCGGACGCCCCATCCAGACCCTGCTCTCACTCACGCACGGACGGAGCGACGATTCGAAACATGGAGACCAAGCGCAATCGACCTCGCCGCGGCTCGACGTCTTCGCCCTCGCCCAGCAGTTCCGATCCAAGAACGAACCGTTCGTGCTCGCAACCGTCGTCCGCGTCGAGCGTCCTTCGTCGGGTCGACCGGGGTTCAAGGCCATCGTCCGGCCGGACCGACAACTAATCGGATGGCTCGGAGGCAGTTGCGCGGAGTCGGTCTTGGTCTCGGAATCGCTCCGGTCGCTCCGCGACGGGCATCCGCGATTGATTCGGATCACACCGACCCCGGGACGCGGGCCGCCCGAGGAAGGCGTGGAGGAGTTCGTGATGGAGTGTGCCTCCGGCGGCACGATGGACATCTATCTCGAGCCGCACCAGCCCGAACCAACGCTCCTCGTCGTCGGCGACTCCCCGGTGGCCAAGGCGTTGATGGCCATCGCCCGGGTCCTCGACTACCGCATCGTCCATGTTACGACAGAAGCGGGTGATGCGGGCGTCGACGCAGACCGAGTCATCTCGGACCTCACCGAAATCCCGGCGGCGGTGACGCCGGACACCTATGCGGTTGTGGCGACGATGGGCAAGTACGACGAGACGGCCCTTTCGCACCTCGCGGGGACTCGGGCCGCGTACGTGGGCCTGGTCGCGAGTCGCCGGCGGGCCGCCGCAATCCAGACGGCCCTCCAAGACGCCGGGGTGGACGAGGCGTCTCGCTCTCGCATCGTCAGTCCCGCGGGCCTGGACCTCTCCGCGGAGACCCCGGAGGAGATCGCGGTGAGCATCCTCGCCCAGATCATCCAGGCCCGCCGCACGTCGGCCCCTCGGGAGCTCGCCATTTCCGTTGCCCCGCAGGAAACGGCGACGGAAGTGGACGTCGTGTGCCCGGGGAAGGCCCTGTAGGCGCGTTCGCGAACGATCCGGATCGCTCGCCCGCTCCCGCGTGCGCTCCGCCTCTGAAATCTTAAATAGCCACCGCCCGCTCCGTTCGCGAAGGTCGGGCCTTGCAGGCGACGCGTCGCTCCCCGAGGAATGCGGATTCGATCCAAGTGTACGTGCCGTACCCGCTTCGAGAGCTCACAAAGGGGGCCGGAACCGTCGAGATCCGTGCGAACGATCTCGCCGCGGCAATCGACGAGCTCAACCGTCGGTTCCCGGGCATGGCGTACCGAATTCTGGACGACCAAGG
>VBMR01000124.1 GCA_005878325.1 Methanobacteriota archaeon
ACGGGGACGTCGTGCGCGTCGAGGCCGGTCCCATCCACCAGGATCGCCCGCAGTCCCAGGACATGGTCCATCGTCTGACCGTACTTCACGCTCCGGTAGCCGGAGGCGTTGTGCCCGACCATCCCACCGATCCGGCACAGGTCCTGGCTCCCGGGATCCGGGGCGAAGCGCAGCCCGTGTTCGGCCAGGAATTGGTTCAGGGAAGACAGCAGGAGGCCGGGCTCCACCGTGATGGTCCGACGATCCGCATCGAAGTCGAGGATTCGATGCATCCGAGTCGTGTCCAGGACGATGCCCGGTCCGATCGCGGCTCCGGACAGGGAGCTCCCCGAGGCCCGTGGGGTCAAGGGGACGCGAAGCCGGCGGCACACCTCGAGGACGGATTGCACATCGGCCTCGGACTCCGCGAAAACGACCGCGCGAGGCGGGACGACGCAGGGACTCGCATCCGTGGAGAAGGCGTGAAGGCTCTCCTCGTCCGCGCGGACCCGATTGGGGCCCAAGGCCCGTTCCAAGGACCGTTGGAGATTTGCATCGACGGCCATGGAGCCCTCATCACAGGAGCGCTATTCCGCGTTTCGGGCCCTGAACCAAGCGGCGACCAACCTTTTTATCTCGGCGCATCGATTTCGAAGATTCCGTGCCGGTCAACCAAGAGCGCATGCGGAAGCTGATGGACCATGGCCTCACGGAGTACCAGGCCCGCGCGTACTTGACGCTCCTGGACCTGGGCGCCGCGACCGCCACCCAGGTCTCGCCGATGTCGAAGGTCCCGCGGACGCGCATTTACGCGACGATGCGACAGCTCCACCAAAAAGGACTGGTCCAGATCCTGCCAGAGAGCCCTCTCCGGTACAAGCCGGTCCCGTTCGAGGCATATCTGCAAACACTCGCCGAGGAGTTGCGGTCGCGGGCGCAGCAAATCGATACGGGCCAGGAATCCCTCGCCCGCGAGTTCGCGATCGTCGCGGAGGCATCACCGGAATCCGCGGGTCGCTTCGAGGCGATCTATGGTCGCAAGAACGTCCGAGAACGACTCCTCCGGATGTATACGACGGCAGCGCGAGAGGTAATCGGCATCGGCACGACGAAGAGCCCCGGCCGCATCCTCGGCGCGTTCCGGCCGGACCTCGTCGAACGCGCTTCGCAGGGGGTGCAGCTCAAGTACGCCTTCTGCTTCACACCGGACAACCGGGACGACGTCCGCATCCTCCTGCGTCACGCCCAGGTGCGCCATATCGACTTCATGATGCCGGTGTACATGCACGTCGTCGACGGCAAGGAGTTCCTGATGAGCCATCCGATCCCGGACGACGACTCCGCATACCGCGGGGACGACATCGCGATCTGGACGAACGATCCCGCGATCGCGGGCGCGATGTCGGAGATGTCCGAGCGGATCTGGGCGATGGGGCGGCCCGCGGCGGACGTCCTCAAGGAGCCCCGGCCTCCGAGGCGGGTCGCCGTCACGCGCCCTTGAAGGTCAACCGCTGGACGAGGCGCGTCAGATCTGTGATCGGTTCCCCGTGCGGGCCCGCGATCGGCTGCAGGGCGGGCGGGCGGTCCATGTACGTCGGGACGCGCTGCGCGATCCGCTCCTCGAACGTGGGGACGTGCTCGTTCCGGAAGAACACCCCGATCGGGATCCGGTCCCCCCACTCGAGGGCCTTCTCGAGGGCTTGCGTCGTCTTCTTCTCGAGTTCGGACGGATCGTGGACCACGGGATCGTACCCCTCGTCCTCGAGCCGGTACACCCGGGGGAGCGTCTTCCCGCCGTTCGCTTCCTTCCGGTCTTCCCCGCCGTACCACTCCTTCGTGTTGATGTCGTTGTACGTCGGGCAGGGCTGGAGGACGTCGAGGAACGCGTAGCCCTTGTGTTCGATGCCTTGCTTCAACAGGGACACGAGGTGCTTGATGTCGTACGAGTACCCGCGGCCGACCCAGGTCGCGCCCGCCGCGAGGGCGAGCCAGATCGGATTGACCGCGTCGTTGATGTTCGGATGCGCGAGGGACTTCGTCTGCACGCCGAGCTTCAGGGTCGGCGCCGCCTGGCCCTTCGTCAGGCCATAGACGCCGTTGTCATGGATGATGTACAGCATGTCCAGGTTCCGCCGGCCCGCGTTCACGAAATGGCCGCCTCCGATCCCGAGGCCGTCCCCGTCTCCCGAGAGACAGAGCACCTTGAGCTGCGGGTTCGCGAGCTTCACCCCGGTCGCGTACGGGAGGGCCCGCCCATGAAGGGTGTGCACTCCGTACGTCTTGATGTAGTGAATCGTCTTCGCGGAGCAGCCGATGCCGGAGACGATTGTCACCCGATGCGGCTCCATCCGGAGCTCGGCGAGGGCCATCTGGATCGTCCGGAGGATGCCGAAGTCGCCGCATCCGGGGCACCAGTCGTTGTGGACGTCCGTCGTATAGTCGGTCGGCTTCAGGACCTGCTCAAGCGCCACGGGTCAACACCGTCCTCTTGTCCGCCTTCCCGCGGACGACCGCGCGAATCGCGTCGTAGAGCTCCGTGTTCGACATCGGTCGGCCGTTGTACTTCAGGATGAGATGAGTCATTGCAATTCCGGTGTGCTCGCGGACGACGCCCGCCAGCTGCGCGCCGAAGTTCATCTCCACGTCGATCCGGCGCCGCGCCTTCGCGAGGGCCGCTCGAACCTCTTCCACGGGGAAGGGATTGATGAGCCGCACGTGCAGGTAGCCGATCTTGGCGCCTTCGGCCCACAGGCGGTCGAGGGCGTCGAGGAGGGCCCCCTTCGTCGATCCCCAGGAGACGATGACGGTCGTCGCATCCTTCGGGCCGAAGTACCGCAGCTTGACGTCCTCAGGGATCTCGCGCGCCGCGAGGTCCAGCTTGTTGAACCGCTTCTCCATCATCGCGTTCCGGAGGACCGGGTCCTCCGTGATGTGCCCCCGTTCGTCGTGCTCGTCCCCGGTGTTCCAGAAGATCGTGCTTTCCTGTCCGAGGATGGCGCGGGGCGAAATCGGTCCGTTCCCGAGGTCGAAACGCTTGTACGGGTTGTCCTGCGAATATCCGTTGTTCCCGTCTGCGACAACCCCGCGGTCGATCCGGAGTTCGGAGAGATCAGGAGGCGCGATCGTCGCATAGCTGTTCGCGAGGGCCTTGTCGACGAGATGGATGACGGGCATCTGATATCGTTCCGCGTAATTGAAGGACAGGAAGCCGTCCCGAATGCATTCCTCGAAGTCCCCGGACGCTAAGACGATCCGCGGGCTTTCTCCATGGCCCGCGTGGAGCGCGAATCGGAGATCCCCTTGCTCATGCCGCGTTGGCATTCCCGTGCTGGGCCCCGCCCGCTGGTAGAGGGTGATCACGAGGGGCACCTCGTTGATCGAGGCCCAGCCGATCCCCTCCATCATGAGGGAGAATCCGGGACCCGAGGTCGCGGTCGCGGACCGAGTGCCTGTGAGGGCCGCGCCGGTCGCCATCGTGACCGCGGCGATCTCGTCCTCCGTCTGCACGACGAGGATGGAGCCGCCCTTCTCTTGGCCCGCACCCGCGGCGGTGTCAAGGACGCCGTGCCCGTCGACGTCGAGGATTTCGTTCTCCTCGAGGAACTCGCTCTCGTCCGAGGCGGGAGTGATCGGATAGTACGTTTGGAACCGCATCCCGGCGTACAGCTTTCCGAGGGCGGTCGCCTGGCTCCCGGTCAGGAACATCCGCGGGTCCTGTCGCGGAATCTTCTCGAGCCGATAGCGAAAGTCGGGGACGAGGGACCGCGCGATGTCGTATGCCTTCCGAGCGCCCGCGGCATTCATGTCGACGACCTTCGCCTTCGCGCGGAACACGTCCTCGAGGGCCGTCCGCATCATCCCAAAGTCGTAGTCGAGGAGTCCGAACGAGGCGCCGAGCGCGAGCATGTTGACGACCCTCGAGATCTTGCTGAGCTGGTCGATCTGGAATTCGTCGGCCACCTGCTCCAGCAGGTCCCGGAACGGAATCGGGACGAGCGTGACGCCCCGCTGCTTCGACGCCGCGAGCATGTCGTCCAGCGTCTCGCCGACCCCGTGCGAAATCAGGTACGTTTTCAGCTCCGCGGCGAGCCGCTTCTCGATCGTCGGGATGTCCGAGAGGCGCGTCTTTGCCAGCGAGGGATCGTAGACAATCGCGCCGTCGTCCGTCACTTCGCGCGCATGGCGGAAGAGGGTCTCGGCCTCGAACGTCGCGAGGAGATTCACGGCGTCGATATGGGATCGGACGGGATTCGAGTGCGCCCGCAAGGCAAAGTAGGAGTGCTCGCCCATGATGTTCGAATAGAATTCCCGCTTGCCGAAGACGTGGAGGCCTCCCGCGGCACATCCGCGGGCGAAGACGTTCGCGGCGGAGTCGACGCCACTGCCCTGGGGTCCTCCGACCATCCACGAGAAGTCGTTCACTTGCTTCTGCGGCGGAGACCGAGGCACGGGCTCAACTCACCCCATGCCCAAAGGCAAGGGCGTTCTTGGAGATTTAGCAATTCCGAAATCCGGCATGGCGGGCGTCGGAGAGGACCGGTCCATGGAGGATTTCGCCTCAACGCCCCGCGGCAGCTGCGCCACGGTCCGTAGGACGCAAGCGCACCTTATCAAACCTTTCCTCTCGGTTCCAAGGTACGCGAAAAACGAGTCCGGGCCACTAGGACGTCGGCGAGTTCGTCGTGCCGACCTTCGGGGCGCGACCCCGCGGCAGGGTCAATTGCTGCATGAACCCTTCCATGAACTGGAACCGGTTCCGGAGGGTCACTTCGCTGACGCCAGCGATCTTCGCAATCGCCTTCTGCGGCCGGCGTTCCCCGCAGGAGAGGGAGGCCAAGTAGATCGCCGCGGCGGCCGTCCCGGACGGGGAGAGGGACATCGAGCTGTCGATCTTCTCCAGCTCCTTGAGGATCTTGTTGGCTTCCGCCTCCACCGTGTTGCTCAGGCCGAGCCGGGAGCAGAAGCGGCTCACATAGTCCGCGGGGCGGGACGGCGGAACGCGGAGGGTGAGGGACCGCAGGAGGGCCCCATACGCCTTTCCGATCGTCTTCTTCCGGACGCCCGTGACCTGCTGGAGTTCGTCCAGAGTGCGGGGGACCCCGTCGATCCGGCAGGCCGCGTACACGGCGGCGGCGACGATCGCCTCGATCGACCGGCCGCGCACGAGGCCCTTCTCCAGGGCCTTCTTGCAGATGAACCCGGCCTCGTCCTTCACCGGCCGCGGGAGGCCCATCAGGGAGGCGACGCGGTCCAGCGACCGGATCGTCTCCGGCAGGCTTCGTTCTCCCGGCCGGGAATGGCCCGAGTGACGCTGGAGCTTGCGCATCCGGTAGAACTTCTCTCGCTCCCGCAGCGGGATCGTGTTCCCGCGGGCGTCGCGGTTCGCCAGGGGGATGACCGTCGTCAGGCCCGACGCGCCCGCGACGTAGCTGCGGGGAGCCCCGGTCCGCGCGAGGCGGTCATTCTCTTCAACGGAATAGGCGGCCCACTCCGGCCCTTCATCGATTGCGCTCTCACTCACGACCAGGCCACACGAGTCGCAGACGAGCTCGCCTCTCGCGTAATCGCGCACGAGGTGCTCGCTCCCGCATTCAGGGCAAACCCGATCTTCTTCGACGACCGGATCCGCCGGCGTCGCGCTCGGCATGATGACTCGAACCTTTCTACAGGTGGGCTCCGATGGGTGAGATATAACGCGTTTATATTATACCTTGTCATCGAGGTCAGTGACAAGCGGCTAGTAACCTTTTGGATAGAAGGGTCGAAGAGGCGCGAAACGAAGGACGTCCTAACGCCCGGTGACGATAAATCCACGGGAATCCTCCGAACCGGCGGGACAGAATGCGTACGGTCCTTTGACAACCTTAATGTCCCCGCCCTTTTCTGTCGGCCGCGGCAGGCGCCCATGACGGAATACCGGATCGAAAAAGATTTCCTGGGGGAGATGAAAGTTCCCAAGGACGCGTATTGGGGCGTCCAGACCCAGAGGGCCATCGAAAACTTCCCGATCAGCGGGATGCGCTTCGGACGGCGCTTCATCTACGCCCTCGGCTTGATCAAGAAGGCATCCGCGGAGACGAACCTGGAACTGGGCCTCCTGGACTCGAAGATCGGGAAGGCGATCGCGAAGGCCGCGGAAGAGGTCATGGAGGGGAAACTCGACGCGCAATTCCCCTTGGACGTTTTCCAGACGGGGAGCGGCACCTCCACGAACATGAACGCGAATGAGGTGATTGCGAACCGCGCGAACGAGATGCTTGGCTCCCCGCGGGGGGAGGCCGGGCCGGTCCATCCGAACGACCACGTGAACATGGGTCAATCCTCGAACGACGTGATCCCGAGCGTGATCCACGTCGCGGCGCTCATGGAGATCGACCAGAACCTCTTGCCCGCCTTGCGGGAACTGGAAGAGAGCCTCGCGAAGAAGGCGAAGGAGTTCGATCCGATCGTGAAGGCGGGGCGGACCCATCTGATGGACGCGACGCCCATCCGGCTGGGCCAGGAGTTCTCCGGATACCGCGCGCAGATCGACCATGGGATCCGCCGGGTCTCATCCTGCCGCGCCGCGCTCGCGGAGCTCGCGATCGGCGGGACCGCGGTCGGCACCGGGATCAACGCGCACCCGGAATTCCCAGGCCGCGTCGTCGAGAAGATTAGTGCCGCGACGGACACGAAGTTCCGGGTGACGGAGAATCACTTCGAAGCCCAGGCGGCCCAGGACGCCCTCGTCGAGGCGAGCGGGATGATCCGGACGGTCGCCGCCTCGATGATCAAGATCGCGAACGACCTCCGGTGGCTCGGGTCGGGACCGCACACGGGCCTGCGGGAGTTGAACCTCCCCGCGATCCAGCCCGGTTCCTCCATCATGCCGGGGAAGGTGAACCCGGTCATCCCGGAGGCGGTCATGCAGGTCGGCGTCACGGTGATCGGCAACGATGTGGCGATTACCGTCGCGAATACGCACTCGAACCTCGACCTGTCCACGATGCTGACGGTCATGTCGCAGCGCATCTCGCAGAACATCGAGCTCCTGGCGAACGTGGCCCGCGTGTTCGCGCACCGCTGCATTGACGGGATCACCGCGAACATCGACGTCTTGCAGCGATACGCGGAGTCGAGTCCCGCGATCGCCACGATCCTGAACCCGATCATCGGCTACGAGAAGGCTGCCGAGATCGCGAAGGAGGCGGGCCGGACCGGGAAGACGGTCAAGCAGATCGTGATCGAGAAGGGGATCCTGAGCCCCGAGGAAGCGGAAAAGGTATTGGACCCGCGGCACCTCACGAACCCGAGCAAGGAGATGCTCGGGGGCGGTGGCGGGTGACGTACCGGCGTGTGAAAGAACCTTCAGAAATCGTCGTCATTTTCAAGACCCATCTCCGCCAAGGCGCGGATGAGGACGAGTACGGACGGGCCTCGCGGCGGATGCACGAACTCGCCGAGACGATCCCCGGCTTCATCTCGATCAAGGGATTTCGTTCGGAGGACGGGGAGGAGATCGACATCGTTCGGTTCGAGAACGAACGGGCCCTCGAAGCCTGGAGGAACCAGCCCGAGCATCGCGCGACGCAGGAGCGGGGCCGCACGGAATTCTACGATCACTTTTCGGTCCAGGCCTGTCGGGTCTTCCGCGAGTACGAATTTTCGTTGGACTGAACTAAACGAATCCTCGGAATGTCCGGCGCACCGGGAAGGAGTTATCGTTACTTGACGATAACAACTCCGCGGCCGCCGACGATCACCCGCCCGCGAGTTTCTCCGTGTCGATCTGGGCTCGCTGCAGGCGCCCGGAGTAATCGACGTAGATCGTCTTCCAGTAGGTGAATTCGTCCAAGGCCGTCGGTCCGGCCTCGCGGGTGTCCGTGGGCCCCGTCTCTTTGATCCCTCCGAAGGGGAGCTGGACTTCGGCCCCGATCGTGGGGGCGTTCACGTACGTGATGCCCGCCTCCAGTTCGTGCATCGCCCGGAACGCCCACCGCAAGTCCTTCGTATAGATGGACGAACTGAGGCCGTACCTCACCGAATTCGCAATCGAGACCGCGTCGTCGAAGTCTTTCGCCTTGAGCACGCTCAACACGGGCCCGAAGATCTCCTCCAGCGCGAGGCGCTTCTGGCGGTCGACCGCGAACACGGTGGGCGAGATGAAGAATCCCTTGTCGTACGAGCCTCCGGTGAGCTTCTTGCCTCCCGTGATGAGGGTGTCCTTTTCCTTGCGGCCGATCTCGATGTACTCGAGGACCTTCTTCTCCTGATCCCCCGAGGCGACCGGCCCCATGTCAGTCTTCTCGTCGATCGGATTCCCGACCCGGAGCTTCTCCGCCCGCGCGGTGAGCTCGTCCACCACTTGAGCATAGATTTTCTGGTGGACGATGAGCCGGGACGCGGCGGTGCACCGTTGACCCGCGGTGCCGAAGGCGCCGAACATGACGCCGTCCATCAGCACCTCCAGGTCGGCGTCGTCCATCGCCAGGATCGGATTCTTGCCGCCCAGTTCGAGGCCGACCTTGATCATCTTCTTCGCCGCGGTCTCGTAGACATGTTTCCCCGTGTCCACGCCGCCCGTGAAGGAGATCGCGCGGATGTCCGGATGGGCCACGAGGCCGTCGCCGACGACGGATCCGCTGCCGGTTAACATGTTAACCACACCGGGAGGGAACCCGGCCTCGTCCAAGACCTCGACGAATTTCGCGGCGCACAGGGGCGTGAGGCTCGACGGCTTCAGGATGAACGGGCATCCCGCGATCAGTGCGGCCCCGGACTTCCAGCCCGGGATCGCCATCGGGAAGTTCCATGGGGTGATCAGGCCCACGGGTCCCACCGGCATGCGCATCGTGAGGCACATCTTGTCCGGCAGCTCGGAGGGAACCGTCTCGCCGAACATGCGGCGACCTTCGCCCGCGGCGTACTCGTAGAAGTCGATCACTTCCTGCACGTCGCCGCGGCCCTCCGCGATGACCTTGCCCATCTCCGTTGTCACGACGCGGCCGAGCTCCTCCTTCTTCCGACGAAAGATCCGGGCGGCCTCCAAGAGCAGCTCCCCGCGGCGGGGTGCCGGCGTCTTCCGCCATTTCTCGAACGCACCTTTCGCCGTACGCACGGCCTCGCCCAGTTCCTCCTTCGTTGCGAGCGGGAAGGTCGCGAGGATCTCGCCGGTCGCCGGATTTCGCGTGTCGAACCGCTTCCCCTCGGACTTCCTCCACTTCCCGCCGATGAAGAGGCCGTACTCTTGGACCAAGGGCTCACCCGCGACCGTGCCAAGGCCCGACGAGGCTAAGACCTTATTCCATGCCGCGCGCCGCGGAGCGAGGACGGGGTCGGCGGCCCGCCTTCCCGTCGGTCCCCGCAGTGATCGCACGAGCGGCATCGCGCAAGCTGTCCGCCACGACATCCGGGGCCAGTTGCCGAACCTCCTCCGCGAACCGCTTCCGCCAGGAGGGAGAGCCGACCCACGCGGTCCGGCATCCGAAGGCCCGACCTGTCTCGAGGTCGAGGGGTTTGTCGCCGACCATCCACGCGTCTCGCGGGCGCACCCCAAGATCCCGCGCGGCCGCCAGGAGCATTCCCGGCCGGGGCTTGCGGCACGCGCAGTCCGACAGCACGTGATGCGGGCAGTAGTAAATCTCCGCGACCCGGACCCCCTCCTTCCGAAGGGAGGCGAGCATGCGATCGTGGATCCGCGCGAGCTGCCGTTCCGGGATGAGCTTCCATCCCGCGACGTCCTGGTTCGTCACGATGACAAGGCGCCAGCCGTGGTCCTGAAGGGTCCGCATTCCTTCGATCGCCCCGGGGAGGAATTCCACATGTTCCGGCGTCCGCACGTAACCGGGACGCCCGCGGTTGATCACCCCGTCTCGGTCCAGGAACACGGTCGGCTGGTCGACGGGCTTGGCGTCCTGGGCCAACCCATGCCTCTTGACGCGCAACGAGCGTTGGGCCTCCGGCGACTGCCGGAAGAAGTCGACGAGCCCCCACTTCGCAAACGGATTGCGGGTCAGTGTGAGCCCCTTGTCGATCGTGAACCAAGCCACGTCCTCGATCTCGTCCGCCTTCAGTCGAAACCGCTCGGACGCGGCGTGGCCCCGGTAGACGAAGCCGAGCGTGTAGGCGGGCTTCCCCGGAAATCCCGACACGTAGACGCCCAGGAGGCCGTCCAGGGTGACGTCGGCGCCGATCTCCTCTTCCGCCTCCCGCTCGACCCCGGCCTCCGGGCCCTCGCCGTAGTCCATGAAGCCGCCCGGGATGTTCCAGTATCCCTTCGAGAAACCGCGAGTTGCTTTCACCATGAGGACCCGTGGACCCTTCGACAGGATGACCTCCGACACGCATCGGATCATCGTCGTGTAGATCGCCCGCTTCACGATCGGGTCGACGTCGGTTCGCTCGAACACCTCGTCCCGGCCGGTCCATTCCTCCGGATGGTAGTCGAGACGAGGCTTCCGCTTGACCACGCGCACGCCGTCGAAGTCCATCACACCGTTCGGGTCGGTCGGGAACGGCAGGGATTCGTCCGCGCGCGGGAATCGGAATCCTTTCCCGTCCCGCACGAGGTAGACCTGGCCGTCCGTCTCGACGAACACCTGATCGGGGCGAGGCCGCTTCCGGGCCATCCGGGCGTGCCAAGGACGATACGGCCTATTAATGGCGCGGAGGTCTCACTCGCGGACTTTGAGGGCGATCGACACGCCGTCGCGGAGCGGGACGATCGACGCGATCATCCGCGGGTCCTTCGCCAAGCGCTCGTTGTACGTCCGGATCGCGGCCGTCTCCTGGGACTTGTCTCGCCGGGCGACGTCTCCCTTCCACAGGACGTTGTCCGTCAGGAGGAGGCCGCCGACGCGGAGACGTTCGATGCACGGGTCGAGGACCTCCGGGTAGCCGGCCTTGTCGATGTCGTTGAAGATGAGGTCGAACGGGCCCTTCAGGTCCCGCAGCAGGGTCTGAGCGTGCCCGACCAGAAGCGTGACCTTGGGCGCGACGCCCGTCTTCTCGAAGTTCCTTCGGGCGATCGCCGCGGTATCTGTGCTGTGCTCCACCGTGATGAGTTCGCCTCCATCGGCGAGCGCGCGGGCGAGCCACGTCCCCGAATATCCGATCGCGGTGCCGAGTTCCAGGATCCGCTTCGCGGCGCGCCGTCCGGACCACCGGAGCCGCGAGTCGCGTCCGACGTCATGAAACCTTGGTACCCCTTGACAAATGATCATCCCCCATGAACCCGGAATCGACCGCGGGATGGGACATGTGCAAACTCACGAAGACGGATAGCGCCGTCCTCTCTTGGTTCCTTGAGACGGAATACGTGAATGCGGTCACGGAGCGAGGCTACGCCGTCCCGCCTCGACTCGACCTCCCCGCCGCTTCCCGACGGGTTCAGCCGCTTTCCGTGGAATGAGGGGATGGGGTGAAGGCCCCATCGAGCTGGTTCGCCCTCTGCTCCCACTGACCCGCCTTCTCGTTCAGGCTGTGCGCCCGCTCCTTCATGCGGCTCGCCTTCATCCGGGCCTTGGCGGCCTTGGCGCGGAGCTTCGCGGCCTTGGTCCGGTTGCGAAGTTCGTGCGGCTGAGGGCCGGCCGGGCCGGGACGCGGCATGGGGGTGTTCGCGGGAGTCGTTGGCGAAAGCATGGCGTCTTCGCCGGACTGCATGGACCCGCCCCAAGCGGCGACTGGGCATAAGCGTTGTGTTCCCGAGTGCAGATAATGAGAAAATAGCGGGGCGTCTATCGACCCCCGACGTGAAGGTCTTCGTCGAGGCGCACGGATGCACCCAGAACTACGGGGAGGCGCGCCTCATGATGCAGGCCCTGGCCGACCGCGGCCACACGATGACCCCGTCCGAACGGACCGCGGACGCCCACGTCCTCGTCACTTGCACCGTGATCGAGACGACGGAGCGCGCGATGATCCGCCGGATGACTGAGCTAGCCGCTTATGACCGGCCTCTGGTGGTCGCGGGGTGCATGGCGGCGGCGCAGAGGGAGCGGGTCCTCGCGACCGTTCCGCGGGCGAAGCTCCTCCCGCCGAGGAAGTGGCCGCAGATCGTGGACCTCCTAGGGGCCGGGACCGCGTGCGGGGACCGCGCGGCCGAGGTCGAATCGGAATCTTTCGGATGGCACGATGCGATCGTGCCGATCGCGCAGGGATGCGCAGGCCGGTGCACCTACTGCATCACCCGAGTGGCGCGAGGAACCGTCTCGTCGGATCCGATCGAAGCGATCGTGGCGCAGGTCCGTCGACACGTCGAGCGGGGCGCGAAAGAGATCAAGCTCACGGGTCAAGACACGGCCGCATACGGGCGGGACGCGGGATCGAATCTGGCCGACCTGCTGGACGCGATCGACCGCGTTCCCGGGGATTTCCGCCTGCGGGTCGGGATGGCTGACCCGCTGACCATCTACCCGATCGTGGACGAGGTGATCCGCGCCTTCCGATCCGAGAAAGTGTTCACGTTCCTCCACTTGCCCGTCCAGAGTGGCTCGGACGAAATCCTGGAGGCGATGAAGCGAGAGTACACGGTCGAGCAGTTCGAGGAGATCGTGGACCGATTCCGAAAGGAATTCCCAGAAATCACCCTGTCCACCGACGTGATCGTCGGTTTCCCGGGAGAGACGGAATCCCAATTCGAATCGACGCTTCGGCTCGTCGAGCGCACGCGGCCGGAAATCGTGAATGTCACCCGGTTCTCCCCGCGTACGGGGACACCGGCCGCGACGATGCCGGACCAGATCGTCGGATGGAAAGTGAAGGAACGGTCCCGACGCCTCACCCGAATGCGGTTCCGAATCGCGCAGGAGATCCACGACCAATATATTGGGACGGAGGCGGACGCCCTCGTCACGGAGCCGGGGAAGGAAGGAACGGTCCTCGCGCGGACGCCGGAGTATCGACAGGTCGTCCTCCGCGAGGCCGTTTCCCCGGGAGTATTCGTGCGGATTCGGATCGATGCCGCGCGACCGACCGACCTGCGGGGCCACGTCGTTCCCAATGGACTTTATACGCCCGAGCAAATCCACACGGGCAGCCCCGTGGTGTAGCGGTCAAGCATTCGGGTCTTTGGAACCCGCGACGGCAGTTCGAATCTGCCCGGGGCTATCCCGATGAAGTCGACCGCGCGACTCACGCTCTCCTTCAAGGACGCCGCCACGGCCCGGGCAGTTGCCGACGCCGTGTCCCTCGACGACGAGGGGTACATCCGGACGACGCGCCGGGGGCGGACCCTCGTGGCATCCGCAACCGCGGACGGGACGATGAGCCTGCTCCACACGATCGACGACTACCTCGCCTGTGTCAGCGTCGCGGAGCGGACGACGGCGGAGGCACGGACTCGCGGACGCGCGCGGCGAGACCCTGGCTGAAGGCGAGCATCTCCCGTCGGTTCATCGTGACCTGTGCGACCGCGACCAACTCATCGGCCGGCGAGACGATGAGGGCTTCGTCTCCCGGGCGGAGATCCGGGTCGGCATCGCGGACGAACTTCGCGAAGACGTTCTTGCCCTCCCGATGGAAGGGGATGGCGTCCGCGTCCACGATGACCCGGAGCCTCGGCGCTGCAAAGGAATGATGGAGCCGTCGGGCACCCGCGGCCTTGAGCGTAAACAGGCCATCCTCCGCACGCAACGACAGAACGTGCTCTCCGTCAACCAGCACGTTACGGACCTTTCCCGTGTTCGTCGACACGACGAACGAGACGGTCCCGTCGAGGAGTGCCTTCGCGGCCCCGCCGCCGAATTGGAAGTCGGCCGTCGCCCGAATCCGGGCGGCGTTCCAGTCCACGACCCGAGGGCCGGGCGCGCGCGCCTTCAGTTCCTCCAAGGTGGAAACGCCCTCCCACAGGAGGCCGAACGGATAGCCGGCGCCGGCCGCCCACTCTCGGAAGAAGACCTCCGCCGCCTCCTGGGACTCCACGTCGAAGGCGTCCGGAACGACGGACTGGGACATCGGCCATACGTGGTCCAGTTCCAGCGGGACCGGCCCCCAGGCGGACTTGACAACCGGATGGACGTCGGCAACCTGAAAGACCTGCTCGACCACGCGCGCAAAGCGCTCCGCGAACGGACGCCCTCCCTCCGGCAGGACGATCAGGCCCTTCGCACCCGGCGGAACGTACCGCTCCTGGAGGCGCCGACGGAATCGATGGAGGATCGGGCGATGGGCCGTCTCGGGGCCGACGTAGTACAGCGCGCTCCGACGGGAAAGGGGCTCGAATTCCTCGAGGAAATCGTTGTGCCGTCGGAGTTCCCGCAGCGCGAGCAGGAGCTCCGGGTGGGAGCGGGCCCGACGTTCCACGAGCTCCCACAGATCGCCGTGGGCGATCGCCCTCCGGACCTCGCGGATCGCAGCGAAGCATACGTGCAGGTTGTGCCGCGCCCGCAAGGCCTCGGTGGTCGCGATCTCTGACATCGGATGTTCGCGGCACACAGGACAGAGGCACGGGCTCTCGCCCACCTCCGACGCGCGCCGGGTCCCCTCCGGGAAAAGCATCCGGCCCGCGCGGGCGTACTTCGCGTACGAGGCGGAATCGAACAGGTCGCAGCCGAGGAGGGCCGCGAGCGGGAACACGAGGGGGTGGCCAGCGCCGAATAGATGGACCGGCTTGGAGGGATCCAGTCCCTTCTTCGATGCCACGATGACGCGGACGAGATCGCGGAATCGGTAGGTTTCGAGCAGAGGGACGACGCCTCCGATCGCGCACACGGAGATGTCGAGGCCCGAGATGCCCCGCGCGCAACGTTCTCGCAGATCGGGATGGAGCCCTCCCTGGACCGCGCCGACGAGGTCCATGTCCCCCCGGAGGGCGGCCGCTTCCCGGGCCCGTCGGACCGTCTCGTCGACATCGGCCGCGGCCCGGACTGCGTCATGGGACGGCTCGGAAAAGACGTCCAGCATGGTCCCGAAATCCGATCCGATCCCCTTCTGGAACTCGATCACCTCCCGGTTCGTGACGTCGACGTCGCCATAGACATGCGACTGGAACGCTCCGGAATCCGTCATGACGGCGCCGGGAAACCCGAGGAATTCGTGGACGCCTTGTCGGAGGACCGCCTCCCGGGCGGGCCCTTTCCCCAGGATGTACGCGTTCGTGATGAGGATCTCACAGCGGAATTCGCTCGCGAGTTCCTGCGGCGAGACAAGGGGACGGTTCGGGTTCACGACCGGGAGGAGGGCCGGCGTCGTCACTCGCCCGTGTCGCGTCTCCAGCGTCCCGATCCGCCCGAGCCCGTCGCGCTCCCGCACCTCGAACACGCGCGGCGATTGGGCCCTCGCGGTTTAGTCTTTCTCGCAGCTTCGCGGACCTCTCCCGAAGGCATATCTCACCCCCGTCCGTCGGCGGGCCGCCCATGTTGCGCGAGACGTTCGTGCACATCCCGGGCGTGGGCTATCGGACGGAAGAACGGCTCTGGCGCTCCGGGATTCGGACCTGGGACGATTTCTCGGCGGCGCGGCAGCCGGATCGGATGGCGCCACGTCTCGCCCGGCGCATCGAGGAGGAGGTCGCTCGCTCGGCCGAGGCCTTGCGGCGGGGCCGCCATCGATACTTTGCTCGGAGGCTGCCGGCGCGGGATCGCTGGCGGGCATGGAAGGATTTTCGGCGGGACGTGGCCTACCTCGACATCGAAACGACCGGCCTCTCGATCGGCCGCAGTGCCCTCACGGTCGTGGGCGTGTACGACGGCCGCCGGAAGCGGTCGTTCGTGCAGGGGGAGAACCTGGAGGACCTCCCGGCCGCGCTCCCGCGGGCGAAGCTCCTCGTGACCTTCAACGGCTCCAGCTTCGATGTGCCCTTCCTCCGGAAGGCGTTTCCGCGGATGTGCCTCGACCAAATCCATCTGGACCTGCTCCACCCGCTCCGACGACTCGGTTTCTTCGGGGGCCTCAAGTCGATCGAGTCGAAGATCGGGATCGCGCGGAGGGATGAGACCGCGGCCCTGCGGGGGTTCGATGCGGTCCGGCAGTGGAAGGCGTACCAAGCCGGCGACGAAGAGGCCCTGGACCTCCTGCTCGAATACAACATGGAGGACTCGGCGAACCTCGAGCCCCTCGCGGAATTCGCGTACGCGGCGCTGCGGTCCCTGTCGATCGAGGGTGGATTCGTTACCGCGGATCGATATCGACGGAACGAAATGCCTCGGACGTACGCGCCGGGGGCTAAAAGCCCAGCAGGCAATTGCGCTTGACAAACAGAATCAGGGAGCCCGGCCTCGAAATTGATGCACAGGATACTTCGCCTCGTCCTTCCTCAGTTTGTCGAGGATCGCATCGGACAGGTCCAAGCCCATCGCATTCGCGAGGCTCAAGCCGTAGATCAGGACGTCCGCGAGTTCCTCCGATACCGCGCGGCGGACCTCCGGACGCCAGTTGGTCGGCGGTCCCGGGTCCCGCCACAGGAAGACTTCGAGGAGTTCCGACGCTTCGATCGAGAGGGCGATCGCCAGCTCCTTCGGGATGTGGAAGCGCTCCCAGTCGCGGGCATGCAAGAATTCCGCGACCCGAGTCCGGAGCTGACCGACGGAGGTGTCCGCGTCGACCATGCGACGGGATCGGCCGACGGTACAAAGGCTTACGCGATGCCCATCAGGCCGCGGAGGTTCAGGACCTGCTCGAGGACCTCGCTCTCCGGAGCCGCCAAGACGCCCGCCGGTCCCACTTCGACGCGGGCCCGCAGGTTCCCGTCTTCGAGGGAGACGCGTACCGACTTGAGCCGCGACCGGAACATCTGGAGCCCCTTCCCGTTTCGGGACGGAAGTTCCCGCTCGCAGAAGACCAAGCCGAGCCCTTCGAGCTCCTTGATCCGGCGGTAGCAGGCGGCGATCGGAATGCCAAAGCGGCGACTCAGTTCGACGGCCGACGCGGACCGCTCGAACGTCCCGAGGAGGATTCGCGCGGCATATTCATCCATCACGGTCTGGCTCAGCTGCAAGGGTTCCATTTCGTTCAGTCCTCCTTCAGGGCAAGGATTCGTCCAACGAGGTTCGTGATCTCATCAGCTTCGAAGGGCTTGTTCACGTAGCCGATCGCGCCACGGCGAACGCTCTCGATTTCCATGAAGCTGTCACCGAACGCGGTCATCAGGATCGCCTTCAGGCGCGGCTTCACCTTTCGCGCGGCCTCAATCAGCTCGACGCCGTTCGGACCTGGCATCCAGTAGTCCGTGAGGAGCAAGTCGACTTCTTGCGAGGTGAGCTTCTGGATCGCCTCTGGGGCGCTCCCCGCAGTCAGGATCGAGTAGCCGAACAGTTCGAATAGTTCGGCCAGGTTTTCGCGGACCCCGTCGTCGTCATCGACGACGAGGATCGTCGCATTCGTTTGGTCCGTCGCCATGGGCATCATCGTCCTTTCCTAGGCAACGGATTTGCCGCGGACGATATATATCGGGCAGTTGAGGCGGGTTGACCAACGCGCGGTGATGCCGAGCGAAAAAGACGTTCACGTTTTCGATATCAGGAGCGAGGGGTGCTTCTGCTCGGATAGGGCGCGCACGATGTTCCACGCTCGCTGGCCCGCGTCGGTGACGGAGTAGCGACCCGCATCCACTTTCGTCAGGAGGCCGTCGGACAGGAGTTTCTGGAGGTGGAACGACAGCTTCGACGAGGAGTCGACGAAGTTCTTCTTCAGGATGTTCGAGTAGGCAATCGGACCCGACGTGAAGACGTGACCGACGACGGCGCGCCGGATCGGGTTCGCGAGAGATTCCAGCATTCCCTGCAGGCCCTCGGACGGCGCTTCCGTCTCTCGCTCGCTCCCGATCTCCGAGGCGAGGGAGGGATCGAGGGCGCCGAGCACCAAGGTGCCGCCCTTCGCACCCACTTTTCCGCTCATGTGACGGATCCACAACCGCATGTCGGCGCGGCCATGGACGCCCTCGAGCAGCGCGAGGTCCGCGGCGAAGATGACGGGTCGGTCCGCACCGCCGACGAACGTGTCGATCGCGGCGTTCAGGTGGAACAGCTGGGCCGGCGCGAACACGTCCGGTGGCCGTCCGTCGGCGTCGATCCGCAAGATGCGCGATGCGCCTTTCGGAGGCGTCCCCGCCGGGCCCACGACGCACAGGAGGGCCTTGCGATTCGCGGCTTCCTCAAGCACGCCCGTGATCTTCGATTCGGTCCCGATGACGCTGCCGATCACGGCCTTCGCCTTGCGCTCGTCCTCGACCGACCGCAGAGTGCGGCGCAACGCCTCCAAGTCGTACGGCTTCTCGACGAAATCGACAGCCCCGCCCTTCATCGCCTCGACCGCCGTGTCGATCGGCCACGGTCGTGATCGCGTGGCCATCCTCCCGGAGGAGGGACGCGAGTTCCTCCCGCAGGGTCGGGTCATCATCCGCGACGAGGATCTTCATGGCTCACCCTTCCGAGGGAGGAGGACCGTGAACGTGGACCCGCTCCCCGGCTTCGAGGACACATCGAGGGTCCCGCCGTGGTCCATGACGATGTGATTCGAAAGGAGGAGCCCGAGGCCGATCCCCTCACCGTGGGGCTTTGTCGTGAAGAACGGTTCGAACAAGCGGGCCTGGACTTCGGGCGTCATGCCGCTTCCCGTGTCGGAGACGACGATCGCATGGGCCTCCGGACGTTCTTCGACGGCCACGCGGACGGACCCCTCGGACGTCGCGTCAATTGCGTTCTCGAGGAGGTTCATGACGACCTCCTGGATCTGGAGCGGATCGACGATCGCGCGAACGGGGGCGTCCCCGATCGCGACGTCGACGTGGACGGATGTCTTCCGCTCCTGCCGAGACTGCTCGACCGCCGAGGCGACGATGGACCGAAGGTCCGACTCAATCGCATTCCGCCGACGGTTCCCTACCAGTCCGACGAGTTCGCGGATGATTTCGGCCGCGCGACGCCGCTCCGTCTCAATCTTCTCCAGCTTGTCGAGGGCGACTCGATCGGTCACCCGCTTCGCCACGGCGCTCGTCAGAAGGGAGATGCTCGTGAGGGGCGTGTTCAACTCGTGGGCGATGAACTCCGTGAGCCGGGTCATCGTGGCCAGCCGCTCCGACTCGAGGAGCCGGCGCTCTCGGCTCGGCGCCTTCAAGGAATTCGGGTCCGGGGTCCCCTTGGGCCGAACGCGGTCCGAGACGTCGAGGGCGACGCCGATCGTCCCGAGGACCGTGCCCTCCGGAGACCGGAGGGGCTCGATGTGCACATCGTAGGTGCGGCCCTGCCATTCCATCTGGGCCCCGACGCTGTCCCCGGCCAGCGCGCGACGATGCGACGCGATCGGTTCCGCGTCCTCGCCGCGGGCCTCGAAGTACTCGAAGAGGCTGAGCCCGCGCTCGCCGCTGCGGGAGGTATCGAGTCCCCGGAAGCCGCCGCCGAGGGCGGAACTCACGCGGAGGTCTCGGTCCGTGCTCCATACGAGGACCGGTACCTGGCGGAGGATCATCCGGAGGCGCGTCTCGCTCTCGGAGAGGCGTTGCTCCACCTCCCGGCGCTCCGTCAAGGCCTTCGCCTGGATTACCTCCGACTCCGCGAGGCGACGCCGATTGCGGGCCTCCTGGATCGCATCCGCCACGAGGGCCGGCAGAAGTTCCGTGTATCGAGGCGTCTTGACGATGTAGGAAGTGGCGCCGGATCGCATCGCCCGAACGGCCGCCTCCTCTCCATCCGGCGGAACGACGAACATCTTCGGGATGTCGGGGAATCGCTCGGACAGGACGCGCACGACCTCGACCCCGGTCGAATCCCGCAGCTTGCTACCGATGACGAACATGTCGAAGGGATGGGCGATCGCGAGCTGCAGCGCCTCCTTGCCGGACGCGGCCGTGCGCACCGTGCATCCGATGCGGGTGAGGGCGGTCACGCTCAGGATCTGGTGCTCTTCGTTCCGGTCGATCACGAGCACCGCGAAGGGCGGCTCGGCCTTCGCCCGCGGGAGCTCGGAGGAGGCGGTCTGGGCCATGAGGATCGGGAGCGGTTGAACCGCGCGACATTCTGGGTCGGGCGGACCTGAAGCCATCGCTCCGACGCGTATAAAGGCCTACCGGGGACATTCGCGGTTTCGGCACTCAATCGGAGGAATGGCAGGAGTTCCGCCTCGCCGAGGATCGACGCGCTACGCAGGCCCCGTGATGCCCCGGGTCACTTCGAAGCCGTCCGCGTACGACAGGGCGTAGTATCCGGTCTCGTGCTTCGTCGACCGCATCTTCGCGACCCGAAGGCGCCGCTGGACGAACAGGTCCGATGTCGGATGCATCTCCAGGACGATGATCCCATCCGCGAGGTACGCCTCCTCGGGAAGCGGAAGCTCGCTCGCGAAGTTCAACGGACGCTCGGAGATCAGGAAGACGAGAGGACCGAGGTCTCGCAACCATTCGAAGAGGAAGTACAGTTCGGCGCGGCGGTCCTGGAGCTTCGCCATCGCTTCGAGGACGTCGAGGGAGTCGACGACGAGCAGGGAGACGGAATCCGCCTTCATCACGTTGTTGCAGTACATCTTGAACAGGTCGAGCCACGTCCCGCGGCCTTGCAAGTAGCTGAGGTTCTTCCGGATGTTCCCCATGTCGAGCGTCGTGATGTGTCCACTCGCCTTCGGATCCGTCATGCCCATCGAGGCCATCTGCTCCAGCGTGAGGTCCTTCCCCTGCTCGAGCGTGAAGTAGGCGCCCTTGCGACCCTCGTGGAGGGCGTTCTGATACAGGATCGAATAGGCGAAGGAGGACTTCATCGTCCCCGGAGCGCCGCTCACCAGGACGACGTACCCTTCCGGGATGCCGCCCGCGAGGACCTCGTCAAGGCTCCGTACATACGTCTTGATGCGACTCCGATCCGTCGGCGGCACCTTCCGGATTCGGCCGTATCGATGCCAAGGTCTAAGCCTTTTCCTCCTGGTTTCTCGAGCGCGCAACGTTCAAATAGACTCGGGCCGCTGGCGCACCGCCGTGGCCGACGATGTCCTCGGCGGGATCGTCGCGACGGCCCGCGTGA
>VBMR01000125.1 GCA_005878325.1 Methanobacteriota archaeon
CACGTACATCCGCACGCTCGCGGCGGACGTCGGAGAAGCCTTGGGAGTGGGAGCTAACCTGGTCGACCTCCGTCGGACGAGGACCGCGTCGTTCCGGGAGGAGGACGCGCATCCCTTGAACGCATTCCGCGACGCGATCGAAGACGCGAAAGAGGACCCGGAAAAAGGCGGCTTTCGGGAGGTCCTCCGACCGATGGAGGACCTGCTAATCCATCTCCCACGAATCATTGTGAAGGACACCGCGGTCGATGCGATCTGCCATGGCGCGAACCTGGCAGTCCCGGGCGTCGCGAAGCTTTCGCCTCACATCCGCCGCGGCGACCTCGTCGGAGTGTTCACGGGCAAGGGCGAGGCGGTCGCCCTGTCGAACGCCCTGATGACGACCGATGAGATCGTGGTCGCGAAGTCCGGCGCGGCCGCGGACACGGGGCGGGTCCTGATGGAGCCTGGGACCTATCCGAAGCTGTGGAAGTGACCCCGTGGCCGTGGATGCCTGGGGGTTCGATGCGGGGCGCCAGGCGATCGCGCGCCGCCTGCGGACGATGCGGCTCCGACTCTCCGTCATCCGCTCGGTATCGTTCATCGCGCTCGCGGGCTTCCTGATCCTCGGCGGATCCGCGGGTTTCCGGAACACGGTCCTGTCCCTCCCGTGGCCAGGATGGGCTTCCACGATCGTGTTCCTCGTCGGCCTCTTCGGTCTCATCGCGGTGGTCGAGTTCCCCTTTGGCGTCGTGAGCGGATATCGGTGGGAGAAGGCGTCCGGACTGTCTTCCCAAACCCTCGCGGGATGGCTGAAAGATTTCGGGAAGAGCTTAGGCCTGGGCCTTGGAGCGTCGATCGTCATGGGCGGAGCCGTGTTGTGGCTCCTCGCGGCTTCCCCAACCTGGTGGTGGCTGATCGCGTGGGCGCTCGAACTATTGGTGTCCGCGATTCTCGCCTTCATCGCTCCGGTCGTCCTCGTCCCTCTCTTCTTTCGGTTCCGGCCGCTCGCGGACGCCTCTCTGCGGTCCCGTTTCGAAGCCCTCGCGGCGAAGGCGAAGGTCCCGATCTTGGGCGTGTTCGAACTCCGCGCCTCGGAGAAGACGCGCCGCTCGAATGCGGCGGTGATGGGGCTCGGTCGAACCCGTCGGGTGATCGTGACGGACACGCTCGTGGAAGCTTTCACCCCGGAAGAAGTGGAGACGGTCCTCGCCCACGAACTCGCGCACCAGAAGCATGGAGATCCGATCCGCGGGTTTCTTGCAGGATCCCTCGTCTCACTGGTCGTCCTTGCGATCGTCGGTTGGGCCTACGCGGCAATCCACCCGTACTTCGGAATCCGCTCCCTCCACGACATGGCGGGCCTGCCTCTCCTTGCGGCGCTGCTCGCGATTGGCTCCCTTCCCTTCCGGCCGCTGGCCCTCCGCGCGTCGCGATCTCGGGAGGCTCGGGCGGACCGGTTCTCCCTCGAGCTCACAAAAGATCCGTCCAGTTTCGTCACCGCGATGGTGAAACTCCATGACCAGAACCTGGGCGTCGCGAACCCACGAGCCTGGGAGGAGTGGCTGTTTTATGGCCACCCCTCCGGACGCGACCGCGTCGAGATGGCGCGGCGATTTCGTCCTCGGGCGACGTGAGCGAGCGGAGAATCTTTATTACGACGCAGCCGATGGTCGCGCGCTGGGTGCCGAGGTTGACGAGTCCGGGAGGCGGCGACCAAAACACCTAGAAACCGGAACCCTTGCTGGTCCTTCATGCCGGGGTCGCCTAGCTCGGTAGGGCGCGGCGCTGGAATCGGCGGAATGCCGCCGCCCGCCACGCCGTGGTCGAAAGACCTCGGGAGTTCAAATCTCCCCCCCGGCGTCAGCCTTTCCGCGGGCCCTCCGCGAGCTTCGCCTTCAGGGCCTGGATCGGCCTGAGCACGAACGGGTCCACGCGCCGCAGGGCCGCGAGGTACAAGCTCACGTAGTCGCCCAGGTACAGGGTCCCGAGCATGCGGCTCACGAGCGTGGAGCCGTCGTCCTCCACCTGCTCCACCTTCGCCTTCCGGGACATGAGCGAGACCGTGATGTCCAACTGTCGCCGGAGGCCCGGCGCCTCGTCGCGGTCCCGGAGCAGGATCGGCCGGTGGGAACGGTTGCGCGGATCTTCGATCCACCCCACGAGCTCGTTGTGGTCCGCCTCGGGGAAGGCGGAGGCGAAGGCGAGGACCTTGGAGTTCTCGTTCAATTGGGTCTGCCATCGCTTCGCGATGGAGATGAACGGACCGGCGCCATAGATGACGGGAACGGTCGGCCGGATCCGGAGGGCGAGGGCCTTCGCGCGGTTTCTTCGCATGGCTCGCTCCGGGGCGAACTGCGTCCGGAGGTCCCGGAGATGGACCGCCGCTTGGCCCAATTCGGCCTTTAGGTCGCCCACGGCCCATTCCCTTCCCAGCCCGGCCAAGATACCGAACATGTGACCAAAGGCCCCTCGGGGCGGCAGGCCGGTGGGTAGTGGGATCACGCGCAGGCCCGCGGGTCGCGCAAGCTCCTTCAGCTTTCCCCCGGAGGTGATTGCGACCCCGCGGCATCCGAGCTTGGTCCCTTCGGCCGTCGCCGCGAGGGTCTCCTCCGTGTTGCCCGAGTAGGACACCGCAACGAGCAGATCCTCCGGCCGTGCGTAGGAGGGGAGATGGTAGTCCCGCACGACCTGGATCGCCGCCTTCGCACGGTCCGCGAGCCAAGCCGCGAACACGTCCCCGCCGATCGCGGAGCCGCCCATCCCGACGATGAAGATCCGTTGCGCTTCGCCGAGCGGGACATTGACGGTCCCGCCGACCTTCATCCCCGCCTCCAGTTGTTCGGGCAGGGAGGCGATGATGTCCCTCATTCCGCCCGGATCGATGCGCGCGATCGCCTCGGGTTCCAACATTGGGGAGCGGATTCGGCGCCGCCGCGATAAGGGCTCCGTTTCCCGACCACAACCAGCAAACGAGTTTCTACAATAATCTTGATATATCCCGCTCCGGTAGCGAGGATCGTGGACCTCGAACGCGGGATCGCCTCCCTGCGGCAAGGGGAATTCGTCCTCGTCTACGACGGAGACGGCCGGGAGGCCGAGACGGACCTGACGATCGCGAGCGAATTCGTCGTCCCCGCGACGATCCGCACCCTCCGCAAGGAGGCAGGAGGCTTGGTCTGCGCGACCTTGTCCGGTCCGGTGCGCGCCCGACTCGGTCTGCCGTTCATGACCGACGTCTTGAAGAAGGCCGGCTCCGCCTATCCGATCTTGAGAGGCATCTCGAAGGAGGACATGCGGTACGACCGCCACAGCGCCTTCTCCATTTCCGTCAACCATCGGGACACCTTCACCGGCGTGACGGACGAGGACCGCGCGAGGACGATCGCTCGTCTGGCGGCGATCGCACAAGAAGCGCTCAAGCGGGAGAACGGCTGGGCCGCGGAGACGTTCGTCGAAGAGTTTCGGTCTCCGGGTCACGTCCCCATATTGAACGCGGAAGAACCGCTCCTCGATGGCCGGCGGGGCCACACGGAACTCACGACGGCCCTCATGATCATGGCGGGACTTGCGCCCACCGCGACCATCTGCGAGATGATGGCGGACGACGGACGAGCCCTCTCCAAAGAAGATGCAAAGACATATGCTCGGGAGAGGAATCTCGTGTTCCTGGACGGCCAGGACATCGTCCGAGCGTGGCGTTCGTGGTCCGAGTAATGGCGACGGGGGTCTTCGATCTCCTCCATCCCGGTCACCTGTACTTCCTCCGCGAGGCGCGGAAGCTCGGGGACGAACTCGTGGTCGTCGTCGCCCGGGATTCCACCGCGCGTCGCTTCAAGCACGAGCCGATCATGGCGGAAGCGTCGCGGGTCCAGCTCGTGGAGGCCCTCAAGGCGGTGGACCGCGCGGTCCTCGGCCACGAGGGAGACATCTACGAGATCCTGGACGAGATCCGCCCGGACGTCATCGCCATCGGGTTCGATCAGGTCCACGATGAGAACCGGATTCTTGAGGAATGCCGGAAACGCGGCCTCGCGACGAAAGTCGTCCGCCTCCCGAAGTTCGAGGGGGATTTGGACGGCACGCGCAAGATCGTGAGGAAGGTGGCGGAATGGCTCGCGCTGCAAGAACGTCTCTCCGAGATCGAACGCGGAAAGCCTCTGCCGGGACCCGATCCCCCCGCCGCGCGCCGAAGGAAGCGGCCCTGAAACGCATCGGGATTGTGGACACGTCCTTCGCGCGGTACGACATGGCCGCGGCCGCGATCGACGAGCTCCGGAAGCAGGGGGGCGGCTACATCGTCGAGCGGTACACGGTCCCGGGGATCAAGGACCTCGCGGCGGGCGCGCGGATCTTGTTCGACCGAGGTTGCGATCTCGTCATGGCCCTCGGCATGGTGGGCCGGCAGCCGGTGGACAAGGACTGCGCCCTCGCGGCGGACGTCGGACTCCAGTTCGTTCAGGCCCAGCTCGGGAGGCATGTCCTCGGGGTCATGGTCCATGAGGAGGAGGCCTCCGGCGAGGCGGAGCTCGCGTCGTTGTTCGACCGCCGCACCCGGGAACATGCCGTGAACGCGTACGACCTGATCTTTCGCCCGGAGGCGATCCGGGCCCGGGCCGGGACGGGACAGCGGGAAGGGTTCTCGGACGCGGGGCCTCTCCGGGTGAGCGAACGATGAGGCTCGTCATCGTGGCGGCGCAATTCAACCGCGAGGTCACCGATCGCATGGTCGAGACGGCCCTCGCCCGGGCGAAGGAAAAGGGAGTCGACGTGGCCTCCGTGGTGCGAGTGCCAGGGACCTTCGAAATTCCGCTCGCGGTGCAACGCCTCCTCTCGCGGCCGGACGTGGATGCGGCGGTCGCGCTCGGGGCGGTGATCAAGGGCGAAACCCTCCACGACGAGGCGCTCATGGCGGCGGTGCCGGGTGCGCTCCTGGACGTCGGGCTCCGGGCCGACAAGCCGGTCGCGCTCGGGATCACGGGCCCGGGCATGACGGACGTGCAGGCGACGGCGCGCGTGGGCAAGGGCGCGGAGGCCGTCGACGTGGCTTTGGCGATGCATGAAATCCTCCACGGGATTGGACCCCGGTCTTGAGACTCACGCCGGAAGGTTTAATCTCGCTACGCCGCCATCCCGCTGGTCCAGGGCTCTCCATGGTGGATGCCAGTGCGCTCGAATCGGTCCTCAAGGAGATCGAGCACCGGGAGGGCGTCCACGAAGCGATGCTCGTGTCCCTCGCGGGCACCTATCTCGCGGGCGCATACCCGAAGGGCGTTCACGTGGACACGTTCGGCTCGATGTTCGCGGTCCTGATCGGGTCGGCAGAGACCGTCACCGCAGAGCTGAAGGACTCCCTCGAGCACGTGGTCATCCGGTCGAAGGAGAGCCAGTACCTGATCGTCCACGGAGGCCGGAAGGCGCTGCTCGTGATGCGCCTCCCCGTGGGCACGGATCCCCTTCGGGTGAAGAACGCCGTCGAGAAGTACGTCCCGCGCCTCGAAGAACATCTGTAGCTAGATTCGACGCATCCCGCGCAGAATCCATTCTCCCACGCACTTGGTCACATACCGCGCGGTAGCTGCGGCGCCGCGGTCGATCCCCCTCGCCGAGGTCTTCCCTTGGCCAAGGGCTTGGAGTACGTCGTCCACCCGGAGGACGCCGCCATTCACGACCGTGACCGCCCGCGCCACCTCATCGAGGAAATGGCTGTCGCTCCCGCCCGTCTGTCCTACCTTCCGCTCGCGGGCCGTTTCCGCGGCTCGGGCATTTCCCCTGCGCAGGGTGCGGCTGTTGCAGGTCTCGAATGCCGGGAACGGGGCCTCGAACACCGCGGGCTCGCCCAGGCCGGACCAGAACCGGTAGGGATGGGCCGCGACGGGGACGCCGCCGAGGGCGACGATCCGCTCGACGGTCTCCGCGACGGACAGGTCTCGAGGGATTTCCCGCCGGACTCCGTACGCGAGGACATGCCCGGATCGGGTCGACACCTCGGTCGCGGGGATGATGACGAAGTCCGGGCCCGCAGCGGCCTCCGCCTCTTGAATTCCTCGGACCGAGTTGTGGTCCGTCACCGCGAGGCCTCCGAGGCCTTTTCTCCGGGCCCGTGCGACCAAGTCCTCCGGGGCCACGTGGGAATCCGGCGAATGGTAGGTGTGGTTGTGGAGGTCGAGCAGCACGGAGCCTCGAAGAACGGGACCGGACGGCTTAAAGGCTTGTCGGGGGGACTCCCGAGGAGCCGTTTTACCCTTGACCGGACCTTGCGGGTCTGTGCGAGCCGAGACACGGATGGGCATCCTGAGGGACCGCCTGACGGTCGATGGAGTCCCGCACGACGTCCACCGGGTTCGCGGCGGTTGGCGTCAGATTCCCGATCCCCGCGGACCCGAGCGAGTCCGCTATGACGCTTGGCGGGACCGTCTCCTGATCGAATCGGCGGATGGCGGCCTCGAGATCCGATTCCATTGGCGCCACACGAGCTTCACGTGGCGACAGAAAAGCTACCACATCCGTCCCCGGTTCTGGGGCGGCGTGACGGTCTATCGAGGGGACCAGGCGGTCGCCGAGGGCCGTTCGACCTGGAGCGGGCTGACAATCGAGTTCTTCGATCCCGACCTGGCATCGATCGGAGGGGAACTCGCCATCGGACTCACCCTTCGGGAGCAGGCATTTGCAATGGCGATGGTTGCCTCGGGTGACTAGCGGCTCAGTGGACCCACGTACCGACCGGGAGCCCTTTGTCGACGCGGACGGGAACTCCATTTACGGCGAGGGTCACCCGGGTCTCCCCTCCCTTTCCGAGGAAGAGCACGGTTCCATCCGGACCCACCTGCAGTTTGTATTTTTGGAATTCTGAAAAGGGCAGAAGGGGCGCACCCTTGGTGCCGAGGACCTGCGACCCGGTCTCGGCATCCGGCGAAGGGAGGAGAATCCCGACCGTGTCGCGGTCTTCCGCGGCGAGCAGCATGCCGCGGCTTTCGACGCCGCGGAGCTTCGCGGGTTCCAGGTTCGCAAGGAGCACGATCTTTCGCCCGCGCAGCTGGTCGACCGTGTAGTCGTTCCGAATCCCCGCGACGATCTGTCGTCGTTCGTCCCCCAGGTCGAGTTGCAGGATGTACAGCTTGTCTGCGTTCGGATGTTCCTTGACATCGACAATCTGTGCGACGCGGACGTCGAAGTGGTCCGTCGGGGCTGACATCGGAACGTCCCGCTCGATCTTCGAGAAGAGCGGCTTTCCCACCCGGAGCTTCTGGCCTGTGGGCAAGTCCTGCAACGCCTCGTCCCAGCCCATCGCGTGCACGTCCGAATCGTAGCCGAGGGCGTGCCACAATCGCACGGAGCTAAACGGGAGGAACGGGGCCATGAGGATCGCGAGGGCTCGGCTCACGCGGAGGGCGACGTGCAACGCGGTCGCGCAGGCGGCGCGATCCTTGGTCAGGAGAGCCCACGGAGCCTTCTGGTCGAAGTACTGGTTCCCGAGGCGCGCGAGCTGGATCGCCTCCTTCAGCGCGTCCTTCAGGTGCACGAACTCCAGGTTCTGCCCCACCTTCTTCCACTGCTGTTCGATCGCGCGGACCATCGCCTTGTCCGCGGCGTCGAGAAATCCTGCGGGGGGGACCTGGTGGCCGAAGTTCTTGTCCGCGAAGGTCAAGGCTCGGTGGACGAAGTTCCCGTACACCGCGAGCAGCTCGTTGTTGTTTCGCCGCTCGAAGTCCTCCCATTCGAAGTCCGTATCCTTCGTCTCCGGCATCGTCGCGATCCCATAGTAACGGAGCTGATCCGGGTCGAACTGTTCGAGGAGGTCCGGCAACCAGATGCCGCGGCCGCGCCCCGTGCTCATCCTCTCGCCCGAGAAGTTCAGGTACTGAGTCGCGGGGACATCGTAGGGGAGGGTGAGCCCTTCGTCGTAGGCCATGAGGATCGCGGGCCAGAACAGAGTGTGGAACACGATGTTGTCCTTTCCAACGAAGTACAGATGTCGCGCCTTGGGGTCGTGCCAGAACTCCTTCCAGCCCTCGGGCCGGCCCGCGCGCCGGTACCATTCCTTCGTCGCGGTCAGATATCCCATGACGGCCTCGAACCACACGTAGATCCGTTTCGTCTCGTAGCCGGGGACCGGGACGTCGATGCCCCAATCCAGGTCCCTCGTGATCGGGCGGTCCTTCAAGCCCTCTTCCAGCCAACTCCGAGTGAAGGTGATCACGGGGAGGCGCCAGTGATCCTTGTCGTCCGCGATCCACCCCTTTAGCGGCGTTTCGAAGGCACTGAATCGGAAGAAGAAGTGGGAGGTCTCCCGCCGTTCCGGCGGGGTTCCGTGGATCCGGCATCGTGGGTTAATCAGGTCGAACGGATCCCAAAGGTGGCCGCAGTTGTCGCATTGGTCCCCCCGCGCCCGCTCAAAGCCGCAGTTCGGGCACGTGCCCTCCACGTAGCGGTCCGGAAGGAAGTGGTCTCCCGTCGGGCAATACGGAGAGACCATGTGGGCCTCGTACACGTGCCCCTTTTCCTTGAGGGCGAGGAAGATCTCCTGGACCCACGCCTTGTGCTGCGGGTCCGCGGTATTCCAGTATAGATCGTACTTCACGCCGAGCTGCTCGATGTTCTTCGTGTGAAGGGCATGGTACCGATTCGCGATGGCACTGGGCGAGACGCCCTCTTCTTCGGCCTTGACCATGACAGGCGTCCCATGCATGTCGCTCCCGCCCACCACGAGGACCTCGTCCCCCTTCATGCGGTGGTAGCGGGCCACCACGTCCGCGGGGATGAACGTCGAGACAGCGTGGCCGAGATGCCGCGGTCCGGAAGCGTACGGCCACGCGACGCACACCAGGATTTTGGTCATCGTCCCGGGGGCTCACGTCCGGGAGGGCCTTAAAGGATTCGCGAGGCCGGAAACCGGCCGCCACGAGCGAGGACTCGGTCCTGATAATCACACCAGATTAGTTTTGACCAATGTGTCTTGGGCGCAAACCGCGATGCCTCGTTCGGTCTTATGGGACGAGCTCCGACCCTGAGCCGCGCACCTTCGAGTCCAGATCCGAAGTCCCGAGAATTCGATCGGATGCTGAAGACGCTCAGCGCGACACCTCAGATCCTCTGTTGGAGATGCCGGAAGCTTACGTCCTTTGAGGTCGACCAATGCGAGCATTGCGGATCCCCGTTCGCCGGGAACACGGGCGGGGCGCATCGATCCGGTCGCGTGCAAAGGGACGAATCCGTTCCAGCGCCGATGAAGACACGTCGCGGCTCGCGATCCCTCGCCGAGATCGTGGAGGACCTGCGACGCATTCGCGATCTCACCCAATCCTCCGAGGAGCCCGCCCGGCGAGAGCAAGACTTCCTCTATCTGTATCAGTGTCCGTCGTGCGCGCGGTTCGTGTCGCAGCGGGCCACGGCCTGTGTTTGCGGCGTCCGATTCACGGCTACCTTCGAATGCCCCGAGTGTGCGTCGAGCGTCCCCTCGGGTCGGACCGCGTGCCCCGTCTGCCGAGTTAATTTCGGCGCCGCAGGCGTTTCGGCCGGCGCCCTGTACATGTGTCCGCGGTGTGGGGCCAATGTGACCGCCGATGCCTTTCGTTGTTCGTGCGGGGCGCGGTTCTTAGACTAATTTCGAATCGAGTATCAGCCTTGAGAATCGTTTGAGAACTTCCTTATCGTCGGACTTCGTCGTACCTTCCGTCGACGGATTCCACCTCCGTCGAAAGGACTCCAAACCCTCGATGAAAACCAAACGCTCGCGGATCTCGAACCGGAAGACATACTACCTGGTCCTCTGGTGGATGTCCCAGACGCCTTACGCGGCGATCTTCGAGAACGAGGTGGCGGCGGAGGCCGCCGCGAATGTCCGGAACGCCATCATGGTGACGATCTCGGGCGGGGACGCGAAGGTCGAAAAGGTCCTGGACTGGTACCGCCGCGACGACACGGGGAAGCCGATGCCCGCGGAGTGGCGCGACCTGGTCGGGCAGATCCATGTCCCGTGGCTTGCGAAGCCGAAGCCCGCACTCTGAGTCGAGGGCTGAGGACACCTCCTCGTCTTTTCCGGTCGCTCCTCCGAGTCGGTCCCCGCCAACCTATCAATTCAGATAGAGGGGGAGAAATGACTATAGCGTTGGCCGCGGGACCGGGGACAGCATGGAACCGGCCCAGGACACGCTCGCCGAATGCCCCACCTGCCGGGCGGTCGTGCCGATGGACGCGACGGAATGCCCGAAGTGCGGGGAGCAGTTCCAACAGGAGACGGTCTCGGAGTCGCGGCCCATCCTCGCCGCGGACGCCGAGGTCTCAGAGGACGTCCCTTCGGATGGGACGAAGACCGGGTTCCGCGAAAAGTTCCTCTTCTATGCAGGAATTTTCCTGATCCTTCTGGGTGGGCCGGGCATCGCGCTGGGCTCCTGGCTCCACGACGTGTTCCGGATCAGCGTGGCCGAGTTCAACGCGTTCGACGCGTTCGGACCGTGGAACCGCCTCGTGACCGCGATCGGCCTGATCGTCCTCATCGTCGGCATCGTGTTCTTGATCCTGAGCCTCCGGTTCTCCCGCCCCTCCGACGTCGAGAAGGACCTGAACGCCCTCCGAGAATCGTGAGGATCTCAGTGGGAAGGGCCACCCGTCCGCGACGCCCCGCCTATATCGTTAAATATCGTGGACGACGATGCGAACGAGGGCAGCGCGGAGGGTCGCTGTGGAGTCCTGAATGTCGTATACGGGGTCTGGCGCTCGTCCTTCCAATGTGCCGGTTGAGGAAGGGAAGGTGTACGACGCCAAGATTGAGGATATCGGACGGGAAGGCGATGGGCTCGCGCGGATCCAGAACTTCGTCGTCTTCGTTCCCGGGACCAAGGTCGGGGACGAGGTGAAGGTCCGGATCACGAAAGTCCACCGCCGCATGGCCTTCGGAGAAGTCGTCCGCGAGTGAATCCGGACGACGGGGGAGAGTCAGGGATGGGACCCATCAGCGGATGGCTTCGCCGTTGTCCACGCAACCTCCGCTTGCGGCTCAAGCGGGATCGCGAGGTACCCGGAGGTCCCACCGACGGCTGGCGGTCGCTCGAGGCCGGGCTGGTCGCGGTGGGTCTCGTCGGCGCGACGATGGCAACTTTTGGTCCCCTTTTTTTGATTGAGGTCGCGTACGGCTTCCTCACGGTCTCCTTGATCGCTGCGGTCTTATCGTTTTCGTGGGCCGATCGAGTCGCTCACTCTGCGGCCGCGCAGCGGAACACGCATCGAGATGCCCGCCGGGGACGGATCCTCAGCGGCCTCGCACTCCTGTTGATCCTGTATTACACGGGCGCCTGGTTCCTCCTGATCGAGTTCCTACCTGTCGTCCTCTTCGTCGGTCTGATTGCCTGGTCGCTCCACCAGAGGCGAGTCGCGCATTCGGGCGCCGTATCGGAGAGGGCAACATGAGGTCCGCCCTCGGCGTGTTCGTGATCGCGCTCGTCCTGCCCGCCCTCTTGCTCACCACAGGACACGCGGCGGCGTTCTGCGAGATCCTCGAGCCCCCCTCGTCCCTCCCGACCCGCGTGAATGGGACGCAGGTCGAGATCCAACTGACCGACGGGTTCGCACGTGTCGTGATCATCAAGGAATTCTACAATCCGAGTGATGAGTTCAAGCAGGGACAGGTGTTCTTCCCGTTGGAGAAGGGTCACGAGTTGATCACCGACCTTCGCCTGAAGGTCGGCAACGTCGTGTACAACTCCTCGTCGGGAGATCGTGGGGGCGCCCTGGACGACTTCCTCAACGCCGTCCAGAAAGGGCAAGACGCCGCCCTGGTCCAATACGATCCGCCCCGAGACGTGTATTGGATCGCGGTCACGATCCCTCCCCACGAGGCCCGAACCACGATCACGACGCTCGAGATGCCCCTTGTCCGCCGGGACGGTTTCTACGATTACCACTATCGGCTTTCCGTGGACGCTCGGGACAGCGTGGACTATCTTCACGTTCACGTGAGGCTCGAGACGGCCGCGCCCCTCCACGTGCACCTCGCGAGCCATCCCGGCATCCCGATCCTCCGGTCGGGAGACCGCGTGGCGGACGTCTTTCTGAACGACAGTGCCTCCGTCGAAGGCCGTGACCTCCAGATCCATTTCGGCTCCCTGGGACCTTCCATTTCCCAGTTCGTCGACACGGACGGGTCGCGGTACATCCGGTATGCGCTCGGAGCGCAGGATCCCGCGTTCCAGTCCTCCCTCGCGCCCCTGCCGCGATCGCTGCTCGTGGCCCTGGACACATCCGCAAGCATGGGCCGGGACGGTCGCCTGGCGACGGCACAATCGGCCGTCCGAGGACTGGCGGACGACCTACGGCGGGGGGAGACCTTCGGCCTCATCGCCTTCGGCGGTCCCTCCGTGCGCGCCTTCGATCCCGAATTGCGGCCGGCGACGCCGGACCTCGCCCCCGACCTCGTGCGATTCCTTGACACCCTCTCTCCCGGCGGGAGCACCAGCCTCACCGCGGCGGTCCCCACGATCGACCGCTGGGCGACCGACGCATGGGCCCGCGGGGCCCAGCCGGTCTTCGTCCTGGTTTCGGACGGTCGGCCGAACCGTGGCGTCCTCGGGCGAGATCTGGAGCAGGCGTATTCGCGGATTTCCGTGGATCGAAGTCTCCCGATCTATGCCCTCGCCGTCCGGCCTTCCGACCACCCCGCGGAAACGCTCCTGCGAAACCTGAGCCATTTCCAGGGCGGCGACCTGTTCACGGTCTCGGGGGAGGACCCCGGGAACGCGGCGGCCTCCCTGCTGATGTCGGTCCGCGTCCCGGTCCTCGAGGGCATCACGGCTGAGTTCCCCGGTTCGCCGGGCGCGGAATACGCCAACCCGAATCCGCAGACCCTGATGCAAGGCGGAGAGGCGGTCGTCCTTGCGAAGGTCCCCGGCCGGGCGGACGACCCCGTCGCATTCCGCCTCCATTGGGGGACCGCAGATGCCCCCTCCTCGACCGAACGCTCGTTCACGGGGACCGAGATCGCCTCCCAGTCATTGCTCAAGCGCGAATGGATCCTCATGCGGATCCACGGGATGCTGGCGGCCCTGCGGGCTCACGAAGAACCGGGACTCGTCGAGTCCTTGAAGGCCTTCGCGACGGCAAACCGCGTCGTGACGCCGTACACGTCCCTCCTCGTCACGATCCCGACGGCCGAGCCGGCACCCGCCGAGGGGTCCCGCGACACCGCGTTGGATGGATCTCCGTTCGGAGGTCTCTTAGGCGGGCCGGCGGCGCCCGTGGGGGCCGCCTCGAGGACCCCGTCCTTCCGCGGTCCCATTTCGCCCCTCGAGGAGGAGGGTCAACGGTCGGCGGCCCTCCGACGGGACCTGGCGAACCCGATCGTCGCGGATGGCGAGGTCGATCGGTGGGTCCCGGACGCTGCACCCGAGCGGGCACAACTCGATCGGTCGCCCGCCATCGTCCGGTTCGACGGGACCTACGTCCGGGTGCTCGAGGTGGGAGACGAGCTCGTCGGGGTCTTCCGCGAGGGGTTCTTCCCCACGCCGCTCTCGCCGAGCGCCGTCGGGCTCGCCATAGCGGTCGCATCCGTTCTCGGATGGCTCGGGGCCTGGCAACGCAGGCGGGGATCGCCCCCGAACCCGCGCGGGTAATTCGGCGGACGTCCGTCAGACACATTGGGGGGCGTCCGGCCACCACCCCGTTTCGAAGACCGTCGAATAATCTCCTTATACGTGCCGACTTCTTGACGACCGGAGATGTTGTCTTGGTCCGCTTCCGTTCTCGTGCGATAGCCTTCGCTTCGTCGGCTGCGTTCGCCCTTCTCCTCGCCTCCAGCCTCACCGGGGCGGACGGCGTCGGCACCGATGCCGATCATGACGGCGTGCCGGACAACTTGGAAGACGCCACACAGCGGACCGTCGCCGTTGCCGTCTCGCCCTTCGGCGACGCCTTCAATGTCTCGAGCCACCTCGGCGGGAGCGAGGTCCAGGATCAATTCGAGTTCTGGTACTGGGCCGGTACGTTTGGGGTGTATTACGGAGTCAAGGGCGGCGCCAGCATCACCTACAAGCTCGAGGTGCGGAGCCTGCTGGAGTGGAAGGACCTAAACGGGGACGGCCGGATGGCGGATACAGAAATCGTCCGCGTGACGCCCCTGGGTTCCTCGGCCTTCGGCGGGATGCCGGTTGGCCGCACCGAACGGATGGATTCGGACGGCGGCCGCGTGTACAATTTCGCCGTTTCCAGCCGGGACCGTCAGGTCTCCTTGAACGTCACGATTGCTGAACGATTCACACGCCTGGACAGCCTCACCCTCACCCCGATGGAAGCGAGGATGGACCTTCGGATGCAGCCCAACCTTGTGAACCCGACCGCGGGCGTCGCCCTGGAAGTCCGTTTCGAAACGGATCCCCAGGATTCCGTTCGATTTGAGGATCACAGCTGGGACGAGCAGAAGCGATTCGCCCCCGCCGGCGAACACGCGATCAACGTCACGGGGACCGCGGACGGTCGGTCCGCCTCCGCGTTCTACTCGTGGGCCAATGGCGCGCTCGTGTCGGGTCAATCGACGATGATCGAATATGGCTCCAAGAGCGTGGATCCGGCGCACTACAACCTCACCTTCCCCTATCCGGCCGCGGGTCCCCAAGCGGGGCTCACGATCAACCACCCGATGGCCTTCGGCATCAACAGTGCGGCTTTCGACTCGATCGAGCGGGCGACCGCCCCTCCGCCGCCCCTCCAGCCGGACCTGTTCTTGTTCACCGGCACCTTCGCGGGCATGGCCGGCCTGGTCGCGATCACGGTCGTCCTTGCGAACCGCCGCAGGGCTCGGCACGAGGAGGAAGGTCGGAAACCTTAACGCCGCGGCTCTTTACGGTTCTCGCTGGTCCCCATGGTGGCCATTGAGAACGTCTTGCTTGCGGCTGTCTCCGTCTTTGCGCTCGCCCTCACCGTCATCGCGGTCCTCGCCTTTCGACGGACGCGCGATGCCCACTTGATCTTCCTCGCCATCGCCTTCGGAGTCTTTTTCCTGAAGGGCCTCCTCCTGACCCTGTTCTTCTTCATGAACACGATCGGCCTGGGCGGGTTCTTCCTCCTCTCCGGGTTCCTCGACCTCGCGGTCCTCGCCCTGTTCTACGGGTTCACGCTGAGGCGCTAGGCGTCGCGTGGGTTGCATGGACGAGGAGATACTGGCGGTCAAGACCCGCAAGGACCTGTACGATTTTGTTCGGAAGAATCCCGGGTTTCATCTGCGGGAGATCTCCCGCTCGCTCGACCTCTCGATCACGCTGGCCGACTACCACCTGCGGTTCCTCGAGAGGCACGACCTGATCAGTTCCTCGATGGACGGGGAATACAAGCGCTTCTACCCCCGTTCCACGCCGGGGCAGGCGGATCAGCGGCCCGCGCTGACGGAGCAGGAGCGGCAGATTCTCGCCTTCCTGCGACAGCCGATGCCCCTCCGCGTGATGAACTTCCTGATGGAACGGGAGGCCGCGACGCACAAGGAGATCCTCGAGCACGTGCCCGTGTCGCCGTCGACCCTGTCCCACCATCTGAAGAAGATGCAGGCCGCCGGGATCATCGACCACGTGGACCTGCGGGAACGTGGCTACCGGATCGTCGACCCGAAGACCGTCGCGCGCCTCATGTCGACCTACGAGCTGGCCTCTCAGGACCAGATCGACACGTTCATCAGCGTCTGGGGAGAGTTCCGCCTGGGGCCGTGAACGATGTCGTCAAGGGGCCGACGATGACGTCCTAGAAGATCGCGGCGAGCTCTTCCGCGACCCACTCGAGGAATTCCTTGTCCAAAGGGCCGAAGGCATTCAGTTGGTCGGAGTCGATGTCGATTTCCGCGATGGGGGCTCCTCCGCGAAGGATCGGGACGACGATCTCCGCCTTTGTGTTGATGAAGCATTGCAGATACCGAGGGTCGTTGTTGACGTCTCCCACGATGACCGTGGCCTTCTCGGACACCGCAGCCCCGCAGATTCCTTGACCGATCGGGATCCGGGTGTGCTGCGTCGAGCTCGGGCCGGACCAAGATGCGAGGACCAACTCGGTCCCATCGACGACGTAGATGCCCGCCCAAG
>VBMR01000195.1 GCA_005878325.1 Methanobacteriota archaeon
AAGTACCCCGCGCCCGAGAGGAAGGCACGCGCCAGGGTCGGGTTGACGAGGACGCCCACTCCGAGCCACACCGCGGCCGCGCCGAGCGTGCTCGGGATCACGAGCGTCCAGGGATAGTCCCGGGTGACGGTGAAGGCGAGGCCGAAGACGAACGACGCGAGGAAGAGGTAGACGGGGACGTCGTACCACACGCGAACCTGTCCCCGGACGACGTACCATTGGAGCGCGATGACGAGCGGGGTCCCGAGGGCGATCACGAACAGGGCCCAGGTGCCCATCGTGTCCTCGTTGCGGAAGCGGTCGAGGAACAGTTCGACCGCGAACCACACCATCAGGATGACGGCGACGTAGGCCCAGCCCTGCCAGGCGAGCGCGATCACGCTGACGGACAGGCCCGCGAGGAACGCGTACAGGACGCTCGTCCGGTTCCCCCGGAGGAACGTCCGGGCGCCCACGAGGATCGCCTCCTTCCGGAACCAGTTCTCGACCCACCGCTGTCGCTGCAGGGAGCGCAGGGCGCGGAGGTAGAAGTAGAACGTCGTGACGACGAAGAACAGGGTGAAGGCGTCGTGGTCCGCATCCGTGGAGGCGCTCCGCTGGAGATGCCCCACGCTGATCGCGAGCAGGAGGGCCGCAATGATCCCCGGCTTCCGGCCGAAGGCCTCCTTGCCGAGCGCGTACGTCGGGAAAATCGTGAGCGCGCCGAACAAGCCCGTGCTGAGGAGGAACGTGAAGACGACGGCCTGCCATCCGTTCGCGAAGAGGGGCGAGAAGATGCGGCCGACGAGCAAGGAGAACCAGGGGAACAGGGGAGGCCGCGGATTGTTGAGCCCGAGCGGATAGTTCAGCATCGGGTCCCCGCCCAGGTCCCGGCCCGTCTGGTACGAGTAGCACAGCGCGCGGTCCCAGTAATACGAGTCCGAGCCGCCCGTGTAGGTCGGCGTGTAGATCGCGTCGCACGGGCCGCTCGGGAGGGCGAATCCGACGCCGGAGACGAAGAAGACGCGGAGGAAGAGCGCGAGCCCGAAGATCAGCACGAGGATCGCGGCGGTCCGCCAGTTCGCGCGGAGCCAGCCCGTTCCTTCGTCCACGACTCGACCGACCTCCGGAAGGTGCGCCCATTAGGGACCCACTATATAGGAATTGTCGGATTCCCAGGGAGGGCGCGCGGCCTCCCGATGAGACGCCTCGCCAAGAGTCTTTTGGCACAGACGTCGGACGCGCGGGCGCGATGGGCTTAAGCCGCTCCGCCGCCTACCCGCGAACGATGAAGCGGGACCTCATGGAGATCTTGTGCTGCCCCGTGTGCAAGGGAGATCTCGACCTCAAGGTGGAAGTGGAGAAGGACGAGATCCTCGAGGGCTCCTTGTTCTGCAAGAACTGCAACCATCGGTACGAGATCAAGGACGGGATCCCGGACCTGCTGCCTCCCGACTTCAAGTGAACTCGGCCTGGGCCGCGACGACGGACCCGCTGTCCGCCGCGGCCGCATAGGCGGCGAGGGGTTCCCGATTCAACGTCAGAAACTGCTCGCCCCAGGAGAACTTTCCGAGGATCGCTCGCGCCTCATCGTCTCGGCGGAAGATGACGAGGGCGGCCGCGAGCGCCTCGACGGACGACAGGAGGAACGGCTTGCCGTAGTTCACGGGATTCGCGGCGAGCAGATACGGCAAGGCCCGCGGCGTCGCCTGCGGCACCGCGGGAAACGCCCCCCGCTTCCAGGACACATCGACGATGGCGAGCCCGCGCCTCACGGCCCGTGGCGCGTCCGCGGGCGACAAGGCTCGCTCCGCCTTCGGCGTGAGCAGGACCACCCCGGGGGGCAATCTGGACGGCCGCGGCACCAACGTCATCCGGCCGAAGCGCACGAGCCGCAGGGACGTGCACTTCTTTGGATCACACTGCCCCGCGTGGTATCCCAGGAGTCGGATGGGCCGCATGGGATCTAGGACCTCTCGAATTCCGCAAAGAGCTGGAGGCCGAGGGGAAGGGGCCGTGTCCCGAGGCTGGCGATGGACCGCGAGAGGGCCCGGGGGGTGATGGACATCACGCGGTCCGGAAGGGGGAACCGATAGGTGTAGCTCGCGACGGTCCGGAGGCCGACGTCCGCCGCGACGGCCCTCAGCTCCGGGAGCGTGAATCCCTCCCGGCGATGGCGGTCCGGGTCGTGGTCCCCTTTCGCCTCCCCGTGATCATGGAGAAGTTCCGGGTGAAGTTTCGTCTGTGTGCACGAGGCCGCGAGCTTCCGGACCACGCTCTCCGGCAGGAATCGGAGGAACCGGTAGGGAAGGGCTCCCGAATTCGGCGTCGTCATCAGGAACCGGCCGCCCGGTCTCAAGACTCGATGGACCTCCCGGAAGAGGCGCTCCGGCTCGTCGAGGTGCTCGAGGACCTCGGTCGCCACCGCGGCGTCGAACGTGTTCGCGCGGAACGGGAGGCGCTGCGCGTCTGCGATCAAGAGGCGCATCCGGTCCCCAGCCGTCGGATTCCGTCCCGCCTTCTTCCCGCGGACCGCGGCGATCCGCGTCGGCAGGATGTCCATCGCCACGACGTCGAAGTCGTGTCCCTCGGAAAGGCTCAGGGACAGCGCCCCATATCCGCACCCGACATCGAGGATGCGGGTGACGGGCCCGCGAGCCCGCGCCAGAAGTCCGCCCGCGAGGAGCCATTGCCGCGAAAGGTATTCCCACGTCACGTAGCCGGTGGGCCGGACCAGGTCGACGAGCGCCTCTCGAATGCGTCCCGCGGTCCCGGAGGAGGGCACGATGGTCGCGAAGCAGCGTGCGGGCCATATAGGTGTC
>VBMR01000126.1 GCA_005878325.1 Methanobacteriota archaeon
CGACGCGACGTTCCCGCCTTCGTTCGTCAGGATGTTCAAGCCTTCGTGTCCTCGACTCATCGAGAGTTCGCCGTCGTACCGGAAGAAACGCAACTCCTTCCCAGAGGCGACGAAGAGATTCCAAAGGTTGTACTCGTGACCGCGGACCTCCTTCTGGAGGAAGACGTCAACCGCGGCGACGCTCGGTTGCTGCAGGGCCTCCAAGACCAACTGGCCGCGGGAGCGCGCCGTCGGGGAGTTCCGGCCGCGCCGGTTCGACAAGGCGACGACGAGACCTGTTCCACTCGCACCGATCCAACTGCCGCCCGCCTTACGGTCCCGAGGCGCGACGATGACGGGCGTGCCTTCGAGTACGGATGGGGGATCCGCGGGTCGACTCTGGGACTCGTCTCGATTCATGCCCACCACGAGGTCGTATCCCATCACGGTTCTCCAGAGGGAAATCAAAGTGCACATCGGGGGCCTCATTTCATTTGCTTGAGATCGGACGCACGCATTTGCGCGACGCGGGCGACATCGGCGCGCCGGGCCTTCGTGGCCGAATCCATCGCCCGCTCATAAGCCGCGATGGCCGCGCTCCGCAGGACCACATCGCCGCTCGAGGCGGCTTGTTCGCTCATCGCCTCTGCGGTGTCGAAGAAATACTTCGCGGCCGTCAAGTGGTCGCCGAGCGCTTGGAAGAAGGCTCCCGCGAAGAGACCTTCATGGGTCAGGCCCTCCGCGCCCGAGGAGAAGTTTTCCTTGAGCACCTCCGCATACTCCTTCGCGATCGCGTTGAGCGAGGCATCCCCATGGAGATCCTGCACAGCGTTGCGGTACTCCACAAGGGCAAGGTACTGACGTTCGTCTCGCGCCATCTCGTCGTCCTTGAGGCGGACGTACCCTTGCCCCGCCTTCCGGCGCCACGCTCCCGCTTCTTTCAATCGGCCCAGTTTTTCGTGACACCGGGCAAGGGCTTGACAAATCCCGATTCGGTCGAGCGGCGAACCGGACTCGGTCAGCTTTGCGTAGTGGGCGAGGGCCTCTGCGAGATTGCCGCGGGCTTCCGCTTCGATCGCTTCGATGAGATCGGACACACTCCCGGGAAGGTACCGGGAATAGATGAGGCTGACTCTATCCGAGAAATTCTACCCCCCGCATCCCTCGGAAATGGGGATCTGCTGTCACGATCTTTGCGTCGAGCTTCCGCGCGAGCGTTAGGACGACCGCGTCCGTCATCGCGAAATCGGAGACCTTCCGGCGATACTGCGCGTGGAGCGCCCCCGCGGCGCGCGCGGTTTCCCCATCCAGTGGCACGATGATGGAGGAACCCCGGAGAGCCAGCCAAGCGACGGAGGCGTCCCTTCCGCGGCGAGCCGTCTTGCTCGTCACCTCGGCGACGACGGGGGTTGGGGTGTACGCCTCTGCCGGGGGCTGAAGCAGGTCCCGGACGCGGGCGCCTTCCTTCGATCCTTCCAGGTACTCGATCCATGCGTACGAGTCGATGACATAGCGGGTCATGCGTGTTCCGCGCGGTCGTCCTCCGTGAATCGGCCAATCCCTCGGAGGGCGCCGAAGAAGTCCTTCCGGGGTAGGTCCACATTCAGCTGGACGAGGTCCCCCTCGCGAACGCCTAGGAGGTCGACCACGTGCTTCGGGAGGGTGACCATGATCGACCCGCCGACCCGCTTTGCTTTGGCCATTATGAGAGTCATGTAATCCGAGTTATGGATTATATAATTCAAGTTATATAAGCTCTCGCCTCAGATCTCTGCCCACTTGCCATGGCCTTCCCACACGCGCACGTGCGCAGGGAACTTGATTCTCTCGCGAAGCCGTTTTGAGATCAGCTCGGCGATGTTCTCGACGGTCGGGTATTCGAGGAATTTGTTCCAGTCGCTGTGGTCGTAGTCGGTGAGGATGGCTCGGAGTGCTTTCTTCAGCTCCGCGAAATCCAAGACCATCCCGCCTTTGTGCTCCCCTTCGATGAAGGCATCGACTTGGTACGTGTGACCGTGCATCGAACCGCACCGTTCGTGACCCGGGAGATGGTGGGCGCAGTCGATGTATTCCGTCACCCCGACCTTCATGGTCGCGGACCAAGGTCCGGGGGGCCATAAAGATTAGCGTGTGTCAGAGAGCCGTCACGGTCAGGAAGTGAAGCGGTTTGTTCCCGCGCTGGAGGAACTGATGCTCTTCGTTCCCTTGGACGAGCAACACGGACCCCGGGCGGAGGGGGATCTTCTTGCGGTCGAGGATCAAGAGTCCTTGGCCTTCCGTCACGACGAGCTGATGGTCCCATTCGTGATGGTGTTTCGCCGAGTAGCCCCCCTTGCCGATGATCAACTCATGAAGCGAGGTCTTTCGGGCTCCGTCTTCGCGACGGATGAGCTGCTTCATCTTCACGTTGTGAGAGCCTTCCTCCAAGAAACGAATCGCCGCGACCGACCGGACCGAGGTCGTGTACATCCCGAGCGGCGGGGGAATTCCCGGAGCCCATTAACTTTTTTGTGGCCATGACTCGGACTCGCGACGCACAACGACGGTTTCGGGCATCCTGGGACATCCCGATTCGCCGGTCAGGTTTCGTACTCGACGGGGTCCGGGACGCCCACCTTCGCGAACGCCTCCCGACGTTCGCGGCAAGAGACGCAGGTCCCGCAGTGGACGTCGCGGTCCCAGTAGCAGGACCAGGTCAGGTCGAAGGGCACCTTCATCTCGAGGCCGAGCCGCACGACGTCCTCTTTCGACTTGCCGCTCAGGGGCACGAGGATTTTCACGGGTGAGGCATTGTAGGACCACAGGCTGAGATGGAACACGCTGTTCAGGAAGTTGAAGAACTTCGGGCTTGAGTCGGGGAACGACTCCGGGTCGATTCCGTTGTGCCCGCCGAGGATGTACCGCGCGCTCTCGATTTCCGCAAAGTAGCCGGCGAGTCCATAGAAGATCAGGTTCCGGCCCGGGATATAGCCTTCCGGTGCCTGGAGGAGCGTCTGGTTCTCGAACCCCTCCTTCTTCAAATCGTCGACCTCTTTCAAGAAGGGCAGGTTCACCTGGCGCACCGCTGCCGTGCCCGCGCGCGCGGTGAGGTGCTGTACGGCATCCTGTTCTCGACGCGGTCGGCCGAAGTAGTCGAACGTGAGGGGACGGATTTGCCAGTCCTGCTGTTTCGCCCACCAGAGGGTGACCGCCGAATCGACGCCGCCGGAGAGGAGGACGATTGCACGTTCCATCGAGAGGTCCCCCATTGCCCTGCCCGCGATGCCCGCAGGCCGCGAGGCGGACGCTTTCGCCGCATAAATAGCTGTCCCAGTTTCGCTTCCATGCATCGACGACGAGGCCGCTCACTCCGCGGGCGGCGGGGGGAGGCGGTAGGGGTCCCAGAGGACGTGGAGCTCGTCCTCGATTCCTTCGAGGGCCTCTCCTTGCCAGTTCGCCATGCGGCTGCCGTACCGATCGATGAGGACCGTGAGCAGATGTCGGAGGCGCGGCACGATGTCGTCGGTTTCACCGGCCGTGACCAGGACCGCGACGACGACTCCGCGCTCGTTGCACATGATGAACCGGTGTTCGCCGAGGCTGACCTCCTGGACCTCCCCGTCGCGCTCCGAAAAGGCCTCGCGGACGAAGGACGAGATGGCCGAGATCATGCTCCCGACGACGTCCCGGTCCTTGTCCGTCATCAGGGTCCGCGCCATGTGTTTGATCAGGAGGCCGTTCGACCCGATCACGAAGACCTCTTCGACAACAGGCTCCGGTGGGACGATCGGCGCTGGCTCGACGGGCGGGGGAGGCATCTCGACGGTCGTCCCTTGGCGAACAGGCCCCGAGACGACTTCACCTCGCATCGGCAGCTTTCCCTTTCCGGGCCGTAGGTGCCACAGGTCCGAGGACGCCCACGCAAAGGCGAGGCCGCTCCCGATTGGGAAGAACAAGCCCATCGCCGGACCCCACACCAGGGAGTTGTCCGACATGCGGCCGCCCAACGTGGTGATCTGGGTGCTGATATCGGTCCCGGCGGCGGTGGGAATCGCGAACAGGATGTCCATGGTGGCATACAGGATTGCAGCACTCGCGCCCGCGAAGGCGACGCCGGCGAAAATGCCGGGGATCTTCTTCCACCGCGTGGCGGCGGACAGGCCCATCCCGGCGACCGTCGAGAGGATTCCCAGGAACAGATAGAACTGATAGTTCGAGAAGACCTTGGACAGGCTCCGCTGAGTCGTCGCGAGCTCCGCGTACGAGTAGTTCCGAACATCGGTCCGCGACGTCGTATTGTTGGAGACCTGATAGTGGGCGGAAAACGACCGGTAGGACCACTCTTCCACTTGGCCCGCCGTGGCAATCCGACATTCCCAGATCGGCGTGCCTGCCGCGAGGAAAATGAGAACGAGGCCGATGCCTCCGGCGGCGAGGCCAGACCAGACCGACATGGTTCGTTCGAACGACGCCTCGGTTCTGTTAAGAGGCCTCTCACCTGGTTATCGTCGCTGACAACGAATCATCTAATCCGAGAATTCGACGTCACCGATCGGACCACTTCGGCTCCCGCTTCTCGAGGAACGCCTTCACGCCCTCCTCCTTGTCCGCGGACGCCATCACGAGGGCGAAGAGGCCCTGCTCGTATCGCAGGCCTTGGTCGAGGGGAAGGCGGGCCGATGCGCGGACGGCCGCCTTTGCGAGGCGGACCGCGAGCGGGCTGTGTCTCACGATCTTCGTCGCGATTTCGAACGTGCGCTGTTCCAACCGGGCATGCGGGACGACTTCGTCCACGAGGCCGATTCGGACGGCCTCGGCGGCGTCGATGCGGTCTCCCGTCAAGGTGAGCCGCAGCGCGTTCCCCAGGCCGACGAGCCGCGGGAGGCGCTGGCTTCCTCCCCCGCCCGGGATGATCCCGATGTTGATCTCCGTCTGTCCGAGCGTCGCCCGATCGGACGCGATCCGGAGGTCGCAGGCCATCGCCAGCTCGAGTCCGCCGCCGAAACAGTAGCCGTTGATCATCGCGAGGATCGGCTTCGAAACCCGGTCGACCGCGTCGTACAGGGTGCCGTGCTCGTACATCCGCCATTGCTCGATCGGCGTGCGGTCGTGGAACTCGTAGATGTCCGCACCCGCGGTGAAGGCCTTCGGGCCTGCACCGGTGATCACGATCGCGCGGGTGTTCTCGTCCTTGTCGAGTTCCTGGAGGGCCCGGATCACTTCCGCCTTCAACATCATCGACATCGCGTTGAGCTTGTCCGGCCGGTTCAGGGTGACGAGCGCAATCGAGTCCCGGTTCTCGACCAGAATCGTCTCGAAGTTCATGGGCTCGGCCGGGAAGGCCATGGCTCGACTTGAGGCCTCGCTTCGATTGCTAACCTTGTTTAAGGTTGTCGTGCGGGCCGCGCGCTGAAGTCCTTGATGGCCTGCCGTGCGAGCTACTTGCCCTGGAATTTCGGCGCGCGTTTCTCGAGGAACGCCTTGAAACCTTCCTTCGCGTCCGCCATCGCGAAGAGTCGATTCTGCAGCTCTCGTTCGAGGGCGAGGCCTTCGTACATCGGCATCTCCGTCCCTTCCGTCACGGACCGCTTGATGAGGCCGACCGCACGGCCGGCGTGCTGCGGGTACGCGAGCCCCTTCGCGAAATCCATCGTCTCCTCCCAGAACTTCGCCCGCGGGAAGACGCGGTTGTACAAGCCCCAATCGAGGGCCTCCTTCGGGGTGATCATGCGTCCCGTCGCCATGAGGTCGATCGCTCGGCTCTTTCCGATGAGGCGCGGGAGCCGCTGCGTGCCGCCCGTCCCGGGCAGGACGCCGAGAGTGACTTCGGGCAGACCCACTCGCCACGCGCCGTCCGACGCGACGCGAAGGTCCGTGGCCATCGCGATCTCGAGGCCGCCGCCGACGCAGTGGCCGTCGATCGCGGCAATGAAGAGCTTCGGCGTGCTCTCCATCTTGTTGAGCGTTTCCTGGCAGTTTAGGCAGAACATCGCCTTGTAATCCGGCGTGGACGAGGCGAGGAGGTTGATATCGGCCCCGGCGGACCAGATGCCTTCGAGCTTCGAGGCGAGCACGCACACATCGATGTCGTCATCGAATCGGATGTCGTCGATCATCGTGCTGAGGTCTCTCATCAGGTCCGCATCGTACGTGTTCGCCTTCGGCTTGTTCATCCACGCGACCGCGACGCGGTCTTTCTTCTCGAGCGAAATGTAGGTCAGATCCATTGCACGGCCTCGATGCATTGCAAGGGGTCGGGCCGTAATAAAAGCTGGCCCTTTACGCGGGCCGCGCGGGCTCGGGAGTCCCCCACTTCTCGTTGAACAGGAACTCATCTTTCACGAAGTCCCAGTGACGGCTCTTCATGTAACGCTCTGGGAGCACCGTGCGCAGGTAATCGACGTATGCATCCCGCCCAATCGGCTTGCCTCCGTCGTTAAGCAAATCTCCATGGACATCATAGGGAAGATAAACGTAGCCAACGCCCGCGGCATCGGAACCGGGCATGCGATAGTCGCCGTACTCCATGAGCCCACGGATCCGGAAAAAGCGGCGATCCGGGAGGAAGACGAGATCATCCTTCGTTACGCGGTGACTTGTTTCCCCCTTTTCGGAAACCCTCCGCAAGATGGCCCGCGCCTCCTCGCGGGAGCACTCGGCCTTCGCCTGGATGATTGCGAGGTTCACGTCCGTCACTTTCCCCAGCACCTCGTCTATGTAGATCTCCTGGGCCTCGCGGTTCTTGAGCGTCTTGAATACGCCTTTCACGAGGTCTCCGCCCAGCTCGGATCCGAACATCTCGAGGCCGCGGGGATACCACATGTTCAACGTCTGCTGGAGATCCTCGATCCCGAAATTCCCGCCGTCCGAGATGGCGGCGACCGCGATCGCCTTCATGAGCGTCTCCCCCGCGGCCAGGTGGTACGATTCCTCAAGGAACCGCATCCAGGGCATCGAGAGCGCCATCGGGCCGTACAGGAAGTGGTGTTGCATCTCGAGCTGGAACTTGCCCACGCGGTCGATGAACGACATGAACGTCGCGGAATCCATGAGGCTCTTGAATTCGATGTTAAAGGCGTCGAGGACGTGCTCCCCGGGCTTCATCGCGAAGAGCTCCTCCATCGTCTCCGTCGCCCAATGACGGCCCCACCGGGCCTTGTCGAACGTCGGGTCGAGGGTGAGCACGCCGGCCATTTGCATGTGGTGCCGCAACTCCTCCACGCAGACCCGTTTCTTCGAAAACGAGATCGCATCGAGTTGATGACCCGTGGGATCCGTCCGATGCATGCCCTCGACGATCTCCTTGTCGAAGCCCGTCAGGGACCCGTGGTCGAGCTGCTCGTACACCATCCGGTGCTGTTGGATCGAGCCGAGTTCCGTGGACGCCTGCGCGCGGATGATCTTCAAAGCCGTCATGAACTGGGCGTCGGGCATCTTGTCCGCGGTCCACGTACGACCGGAGAGGTCGGCCGTCGCCGCCGTCGCGCCCACGACCTTTTTCGCAAAGCCTGCGAAGCCGTCCCGTTTCGCCATGATAACGTTCAGGCGCGGCATCGGTGTCTCCGGATAGTAGCGCGACCAGTTCGGCGGATCGAAGACGGTCGGCATCTCGGGGAAGTACCGGTCTTGCCAGAGCGTCCCCTCGTCCTGCCACTTCTTTGGCAGTGCCTCAATCGTGAATTGGTCGAGGAGCGCCATGACAACCGTTGCGATGCACGTGATCGGGGATGAACCTTTCCCGCAGGTTCCTCAGCGCCGCGAGAGGACGCCGATGTAGTCCCCCGGCGCGTAGCCTCCTTCCCATATGACGCGTACGAGGTCCCATCCCGTCGCCTGGGCCAGTCTGGCGAGTCCCTCTCCGCAGAGAGGAGCAGGAGATCGAACCAGTCCCGCCACCCGGTCCTTGTACTGCACCCGGAGGCTGAGGAGGCCGGGCGGCCGCCCGCGTCGATAGCTACAAGATAGTCGCGGTCCCGTAACCCTTATCATCCTGCGCCGCCTACGCGACACGGGGGAGGTTCCGACATGGTCCGCGCCCGGAAAGAGGCGAAGTTCGAGGTTTTCGGTCAAGAGATGGTGGAGAAGGTGGTCGCGAAGAGCGGCAGCTCAGGTCGCGTCTACCTGCCGCCCGATTGGATCGGCAAACGGGTCAAGGTCATCCGCGTCGACTGAGGTCCACGATGACGGGCCGCTTCGGACCCCAGGATTTTGCCGCGTGCGGGCGGTGCGGGAGCGGACAGGTCCATCCGAAGCTCCTCGCAATGGGCCCGATCGCAGGGATCGACAGCGACAGCCGCTCGTTCGTGTGCCATGCATGCGGCCACGAGGGCCTCCCGATCTTCTTCGACACCGCGGAAGGGCGGGCCCAGTTCGAGCGAGAGAAGCGCGGCCTGTGGAAAGCCGAGGAACCCTCGAAGAAAGGTCCCATGGCAATCCCGATCCTCCCTGTGCAGACGGCTCCCCTGTTCGAAATGAAGATCCTCGACCTCCTTCCGATGCGCGTCACGAATGTGACGAGCCTCCGATGGGAGGACGGTCGCCTGAATCCCACCGCATACCGAGCCTCGTATCAGGAGTACTGGGATGCGGTCGGGGGATCCCGCTACAACGCCTCTCGCATCCTATTGGTCGACCTCGCCGGGATCAACCGCGCCGATCCGAATTTCGACGTCACTCGCCATCTCGCGAAGCGATGCGACGTTTGGCTCGACGCGGGCGGCCACGAAGCGGAGGAGATCCTGGACGGCTACATGCTCGATGTGGAGCGGGTCGTGGCCGCGACGAAGACCCTGGACTCCCTGGACGCGTTCGGGGCCCTGTATGCCCTGTCCAGCGAGGTCCTCCCGTGCATCGACTGGGACGGGAGGGTCGTGTGGTCGGACCCACGGGAGGGGCGGGTCGACCTGCGGGTGGTCGCGAAGCATCTGCGGGAGATCGAGTTCACATCCGCCTGCGTCATGGATCTCCGCCGGCTCGGCAGGGAACTCGGGCCCGATCCCGCGCTGATCGCCGTGCTCGAGGGCCTCGACTTGGACCTGTATGTCGGCGGCGGACTGCAGGAGTCGGATGTCCTCCGGTTGAGCGAGCAGGGCTTCGCGGGCGGTCTCGTGGACCCCTTTACGCCGGTCATCCGGGATCTCCTCCCGAAGGCTCCGAAGCCCGCCGCGCCGACGGAAGCGAAAACCCCAGTTCCCAAACCGAAGCCCAAATCGACGCCGGCCTCGGGTTCTGTGCCCGACCCAGCCTGAAGTCATGTGCGCCCTCGAAGCCGAGGAGGGATTCGTCCCCGCCGCAGGTGGTGGGCGTCTCTTCTATCGGATCAGTGGAAAGGGTCCGTTCGCCCTCGTCATGCCTGCGAACTGGGGCGTGGATTCCTACGTCTATGCTAGAGGCCTCTCTCCTCTGGAATTCTGGCTCGCCCTCGTGACGTTCGATCCCCGCGGGGTCGGCCGCTCGGATCCCGTCAAGGCGATGGAAGAGTACGCGACTGACACCACTGCCAAGGACGCCGCATCGGTCGCATCCGCCCTGCATATCGAGAGAAGCGTCGTGATCGGCCACTCCAACGGCGGCGCGGTGGCCCTGACCTACGCGCTCGCGTTCCCCGAACGGGTGTCCCATCTCATCCTTCTCTCCACAGGCGCGAGGTGGGATGCACCGGGTCGCGAGGCGGTCCCTGGGCCCTATCCGTCCACGGAAGCGGAGATGCGTCAACAAGTCAGCGCCTCGATCCCCCTGGCGGTCCACGAACCGTCGAAGTTCGCACGTTCGATGGACACCCTGCTGCCGCGCATGCGGTTTTCGCCGGAGCGCCTCCGGTGGACTTCAGAACACGAGTACGATGCCTATGACCTTCGAGGGCGGCTGCCCGAGATTCGCGCCGATGTCCTCATCATCCACGGGAGACAGGATCGCGTGGTGTCGTTGGCTCGGGCCGAGGAGTTGCATCGGGGCATCGCCGGGTCGCGGTTTGCGGTGCTCGATGCGTGTGGCCACTGGCCGTTCGTGGAACGGAGGGCAGAGTTCGTCGAGGCGGTCACGGCCTTCCTTGGCCTCGAGGGGCGGTCCAAGCACCGGAGGACCTGAGGTCGACCCGACGGCCCCACGGAAGAACATATCGCGGCGCTCGCAAAGGACGCGAAGAAGAATCCAGAGCTTCGAAAACTTCTGAGGAAGCCGCTGGACTGAAGAGCCCAAGCTCCTTCAGACCCGCTCGACGTCGATGCCCACCTTTCGGATGACGTCGAGCCCCTCGTCGGAGCGATAGGTCGCCCGGTAGTAGACCTTCGAGACGCCCGAATTGACAATCGCCTTGGCGCACGTGATGCAGGGTTGGGCCGTCACGAAGACCACCTTGCGCGGATCGTTCGCTCGAACTTTGATGAGGGCATTCACCTCCGAGTGGACGCAGCCGCAAAATCCTTGTTGGTCGGCCCGACAGTCATCGTGGGACATGCCTTTCGCGGTCCCGTTGTAGCCGAACCCGTAAATCTGCGTCATGTCCTCCGACGTGATGACGCATCCGACCTGGAATCGCTTGCAGGTCGCGCGGCGCGTGAGGGACATCGCGAAGTCCATGATCAGGCTCTCGAGGCTCGGCCGTTCAATCGTGCCCATGTCGTCCTCCGGGTCGCGAAGAACTCTCCCCTCGTCTTAAGGTTTCGGAGCATCCGGCGCGGTGTGCCCAAGGTTCCGTCGCGAAAGCTTATCGGCGTGGTCGGTGCGCAAGCCCAGCTGTTGTCCGCGGCGCAGATGTCCCTGTGGACCCGCACCCGCGGACTCCGCATCGAGGACGTCGATAGGGCGCTGTGGGAGGACCGCACCCTCGCGAAAGTATGGTGCATGCGAGGGTCGCTCCATCTCATCCCCTCCCGCGATTTCGCGGTCTTTGTTCGGGGGAGCGCGCGGCGCGAGGCCCGGTCCGCAGCGTGGCTCGCACGGGCAGGCGTCCCGATGGAAGCGATCGAGAGGATCCTCGCGGCGATTCCAGACGTCCTCGACCAGCCGCTCACGCGAGGGGAACTCGCCGCGCGACTAAGCGAAGTCCTGCGGATCAAGATGCAAAGGAGGGCGGGGCGCGGCTGGGGCGGTCCCTCCGACGCGGATGGATTCGATGTGGGAGGCAGGGTCCTGTCCGTCCACGGCATCCTGTTCTTCGCGTGCATGCGCGGCCTTGCTTGCTTCGGCCCGATGCGCGGGAAGGAGACGACCTTCGTTCGGCCGGACCGATGGCTCTCCGGGTGGCACGACCTCCCCCAGGAGGCCGCGGAGACCGAACTCCTTCGACGGTACCTTCGGGCCCATGGACCCGCGAGCGTGACCGACTTCGCCCAGTGGACCTACTTGAAAGCGGCCGACGCGCGCGAGATCTGGGGCCGCCTCGCGGATGCGCTCGTGCCGGTGGATGATGGCGTGCGGTCGGGCTGGCTTCTCCGCTCGGACGAACCGGCCCTACATGGGGCGACGCTCGAATCGCCGCATGTCCGACTCCTGCCGTTCTTCGATGGATTCCTGCTCGGCCTGAAAGACAAGGGACACTTGGTGGATCGGGAACATTACAAGAAAGTGTATCGCCCGCAAGGCTGGCTTGCCCCCGCGGTCCTCATGGACGGCCGGGTGGCGGGCATTTGGAGTCACGAACGCAAAGGTCCCACGCTCTCGCTCCGAATCGAGTCCTTCAGCTCCCTACGGCCCGAGGCTCGAAAACGCCTCAGCGAGGAGGCGGACGACCTGCGGCGGTTCCTGGGAGCGAACGAGCTTCGGTTCCGCCTCCAGGCACGTCGTCCTGGGTCTCCTCGATCAACGGCTTCCGTTGGCGCTTCTGGGTTCCGAGGACGGTCCTCCAGAACCTCCGGCGCCGATCGAGGATGAACCAAGCGACCCCGGCGCTCACGACGAAGGAGCCCACGGCCAGGGCGATCGTCGTCACGCCATTGTCTCCGTTGACCGGAGAGCCCGTGGTGCCGGGCCCGGAACCGGGTCTCACGGTGACGTTCACCGCGACGCTCGCGCTGTTCCCGGCCGAGTCGATCCCCCGCGCACGGATGGTCCACCTTCCCTCGGCGAGGTTCAGCCGGGCGCTCCACCTCGCGGTCCCAAGGGCCGGAGTCCAAGTCGTTCCGTCGGAGCTCACCTCCACCCGGACGACCGCGGTATCGTCCGTTGCGGTTCCGTCCACGTACACTGGCCCGGCGGGGACCGTCCCGTCTGGCGGAGGGGACGTGATGGCGACTGCGGGCTTCGTCGAATCGGGGCCTCCCGAGGGCGGGTGTGGAGTCGCGGAGGCGAGGGGGCTCCGCGGTCCCTCTCCCACGCTGTTTTTGGCCGTGACCTCGTAGTAGTACGTGACCCCGTTGTTGACCGTGTTGTCCAGCAAGGTCAAGGCCGGTCCAGCGTCGATGAAATACGTGAGATTCGCCTCGTGGATACCTCGATACACGGTGTAATTCGTGATCGGAGCGCCTCCATCCGTGGCGGGTGCGGTCCAATTGAGCACCACGGAGCCGTTCCCCGCGGTCGCGACGAGGGACTGCGGAGCGCTGGGTACCGTCCCTCGGGCTCGCGGGGTCGCCGAGGCCTGGTCGGACCTCGGTCCTTCCCCCGCCCGATTCACGGCGCTCACCTGATAGTAATACGGCTGTTCGTTCAGCAATCCCTCATCCGCATACGAATCGACCGGGCCGATCATCGTGACGAAGGCGAGGTTTCCGGCCGTGGTCCCGCGGTAGATCTTGAAATTCGTTACGGGGGATCCCCCGTCGTTTTGCGGCCCGGTCCATTGAATGGTGACGACACGGTCCCCCGGGATGGCCTGGAGGTTCCGGGGCGCGGTCGGAATCGTGGCCGGCGTGGCCGAGACCTCGTTCGAGGGCGGCCCCTCCCCGATTTCGTTCACCGCCGTGACGACGTAGTAGTACGGCTGCCCATTCTTGAGTCCCAGATCCGTGTAGGACGCGACGTTACCGACCGTGGTGACGTTGGAGTGGTTCCCGTGGCTCGACCCTCGGTAGATCTTGTAATTCGTGACGGGCCTCCCCCCGTTGTCGGCGGGAGGCAACCAAGCGAGCTGGACCCCACTATCCGTCGGTTCCGCCGTCAGATTCCGAACCGCATCCGGGACTGTCGCGGCCGGAACCGGCGTCGCGGACACTTCATTCGAATGACCGCTCTCGCCGATGACGTTCACCGCGGTGACGTAGTAGTAATAAGTCACGCCATTGGTCACGGGGGTGTCGGTGTACGAGAAGACGTCCGCACCGACGGTCGCGAGCCACGACTCCCCATTGGGAGACGTTCCTCGGTAGATCTTGTAGCTCGTGATTGGCGACCCGCCGTTGGACCCCGGTAACTGCCAGGAGAGCGACACGCGCGCGTCCCCTGCGATTGCGACGAGGTTCGCCGGAGGATCGGGGGCCGTGGGAGCGGGCATCGGCGTCGCAGAGACTTCGTTGGACGGCGGGCCCTCTCCCGCCGAATTCTTAGCGGTCACGTGGTAGAAGTACTTCACCCCGTTCGTCACGGTCGTGTCCAAGTAGCTGGTGACAGGGGGTACCTGCGCCAAGAAGGCCAGTTGACCCGAGGTCGTGCCCCGGTAGATATTGTAGTTCGTAACGGGGGATCCGCCATTGTCGGCAGGCGCCGACCAGTCGAGCTGGACGCTTCCGTCTCCCGCGGTCGCCCGCAGGTCCACCGGCGGCCCCGGTGGCCTCGGAGGCGCGACCGGCGTCGCGGAGGCCTCGTTCGACCTCCCCCCTTCTCCGACATCGTTCTCGGCACTCACCTCGTACCAATAGGTCTGTCCGTTCGTGACGCCTGTGTCCGTGAAAGAGCCTGCGTTTCCTCCCACGGTGGCGTATCGAGACAGCTGGTCGGGGGACGTTCCTCGATAGATGTGATAATACAAGATCGGCGAACCGCCATTATCGCCCGGCGGATCCCAGGTCAGGGAGACGGTCCCGTCGCCCCCCACCGCGTTCAGGTTCTGGGGCGGACCCGGAACGGTCGGAGGAGGCGGAGGAGGCGGGGGCGGCGGCCCTCCCGGCGTCGCGGACACCTCGTTCGAGGGCCCGCTCTCACCAAAGACATTCGTCGCCGTCACGTAGTACCAATACGTCACCCCGTTCGTGACGCCCGAGTCCCTGTAGTCGGTGAACAGGAGGATCGAGTCGTAGTGGGACTCGCAACCCTGGCACTCCCCCCGGTAGATGTTGTATCCGGTGGGTAGGTCGCCGATATCCGGAGGATCCCAATGGAGGTCCACGTATCCGTCGCCCGCGTTGGCCTGCAAGTTCCGCGGAGGGCCTGGAGGGTTGAGGAGTTCCCACCTCACGTCGGTTCCGGTCGACGAACCGCCCGCCGTGTCCCCGGGCCGGGCGTCCGGATGGAGACCGGTCCATAGCCCCATGCCGAGCGAGGCAAGGAGGAGTGCAAGGATGAGGGCCCACGCCCACCCTCGAAACGGTGCCCTCGCACGGTCCGCCGGAAACCTAGAGATGGCCGGGAGGGTGGGGGACACGTCCAGGCACTGGCCACCCTCTTAGATAGTTCTCAGGATTAGTATCGAACACAATTGTTATAAAGAAGGTACGGACGACTGCCATCTTGGCCCTGGCCGTCAGGCGGCGGTTCGGGGCCTCTCCATCTCCCGTTCCCGCAGCCGCCGCCGAAGGACTTTCCCCACGAGGGACTTGGGCAGGTCCTTCGTGAACTCGACCGCCCTCGGGACTTTGAAGGCCGCGAGGCGCTCCTTACAGAACGTGATAATGTCCGGCTCGGTTGCGGACATCCCATCCTTGAGGACCACGAACGCCTTGACCGTCTCCCCGCGGTACGGATCGGGGACGCCGATCGCGGCCGCCTCCCCCACCGCGGGATGCATGAACAGGACCTCCTCGACCTCCCGCGGGTACACCTTGTAGCCGGAGCACAGGATGAGGTCCTTCTTCCGGTCGACGATGGAGAAGTATCCGTCCTCGTCCATCTTCGCGATGTCTCCGGTCAACAGCCATCCCCCGCGCAGGACGAGCGCGGTCTCGTCCGGCCGGTTCCAGTACCCCTTCATCACCTGGGGACCGCGGATCGCGAGCTCGCCGGGGCTGCCCGGGGGCACGTCGCGGGTCGAATCCTCGGGGTCCACCAGCTTCGCGTCCGTGTCCGGGAACGGGATTCCGATGCACTCCTTGACGAGGCCGCCGATCGGGTTGCAATGCGTCACCGGCGAGGCCTCCGTGAGCCCGTATCCTTCGACGAGATGGCCTCCCGTGGCGGCCTCGAACTGCTTCCGGACCTCGTTCGGAAGAGGGGCCGCCCCGGAGATGCACGCGCGGATCGAGCGGAGGTCGTACTTCGACAGGTTCGGATGGCGGAGGATCGCAATGTACATCGTCGGGACGCCGGGGAACAGCGCCGGCTTGGTGCGGTCGATCAGCTTGAGGATCGCATCGATCTCCCGCGGATTCGGGTAGAGGATCATCTCGTTCCCTCGAACGATGGAGAAGAGCATGACCGCGGTCAGACCATAGACGTGGAACAGAGGAATCGCCCCGAGGACGCGCTCCGGACCCTGGACTTGCCCAGGGAACCAGGCGGCGGTCTGCATCGCGTTTGCGACGAGGTTCCGATGGGTGAGCATGGCCCCCTTCGGTGTGCCCGTCGTCCCGCCCGTGTATTGGAGGACGGCCACGTCGTCCGGGGCCACGTTGGCCTCCGATCCATCGGCGGGGGTCTCGACCAGGTCGGCGAACCGGTGGACCCAGGATTCCTGCGGGATCACGAGCGGCCAATGGCCCTCTTTCGTCAGCTCCCTCTTCTTCTTGATTGGATACAGCTGACGGAGCGGCGTCTTGAGGAACTCCGCGGCGTCGCAGATCACGACCCGCCGCACCGAGCCGGATGCCCTCACCTTTGCGACATTCGGCCAGAATCGGTCCAGTGCGATGACCGTCTCCGCGCCGGCGTCGGTCCAGAGTTCCTCGAGCTCCCGCGGCGTGTAGATCGGATTCGTCTGGACCACGATCCCGCCGGCCCTCAGGATCGCGAAGAACGCGACGACGAAGTGGGGCGTGTTCGGAAGGAGCAGCGAAACGCGGTCCCCCGGCCGGACGCCGATCCGGCGCAGACCCGCGGCCAAGCGGTCCGCGAGGGCGTCCAGGTCGCGGTAGCGGAGGACCTTCCCGTAGAACCGGATTGCGGGCCGGTCGCCATACGCCTTCGCGGCGTCCCGGAGCAAACCCTGGACGGGGAGGTCCGGATACGCGATGGAACGGGGCACGCCTGAGGGCCAGCTCGCAAACCACGGCCTCTCGAACGAGGACTCCCCCCGCATCGATGCAGTATCGTGCGGCGACCTAAAAAGGGTGCCGCGAGCGGCCCGGGTGCGCAACGATTATCCGGGCAGCATCCTCTCGCGGCTCGATGCCGTCGCCCCCGCGAATCCGCCTCGATCGGAAGGGAGGCGTGGCGATCCTGTGGATCGAGAATCCTCCCCGAAACTCCCTCCGCCTTTCGATGATCGCGGAGCTCACGGACCACGTCCCGAACCTCGAGAAGGACGAAGCCGTCGGCGCGGTCGTCGTGACGGCGGCGGGACCCTTCTCCTCCGGACTCGACATGGAGGAATGGGCGGGCTTGGCGCCCAAGGTGGCGCAGGAATGGGTCACCCGCGGTCAGGACGCCTTCTGGGCCCTGGAACACCTCACGAAACCGACCGTGGCGGCGGTCGCCGGGCCGGCCCGCGGAGCGGGAGCCGAGCTGGCCTTCGCCTGCGACCTCCGGATCGCCGACGAGGCCGCGGTGTTCTCCCTCCCGGAGGTGGACGTGGGATGGATGCCGAGCCACGGGGGAACGGCGCGACTGGCGAAACTCGTCGGACGGTCGAGGGCCCTGGAAATCCTCCTTGGGGCCAAAGAGGTCCGTAGCCTCGATGCCTTGCGTCTGGGGCTCGTGGATCATCTTTCCTCTCCGGGACAGGTCCTCGAACAGGCCATGGGGCTCGCGGATATCTTCGCGCAGAAGCCGCGGGCGGCGGTGAAGGCGATCAAGCGGACCTTGGTCGAGGGCGATGAGAAACCGTACCGCAACCGGTTCCTCCTGGAGTCGCAGCACGCCGTCCAATTGTTGTGGACGGAGGGCTACAAGGAACGTATGGGGAAGTTTCGGAAGAAGCCTTCCTGATTCGCGGACCGTGCGCTCGCACAAACCGCTGGCGATTCTTCCGCAGGTCACGACGCGCGAAGGATCGTCTCCTTCGATCCCCATCGTTTCAACTCGATGTCCAGCCCGACGTCCGTCGCGACCAGGTCGCCATGCCGCAGACCCGCGCCCCGCAAGGCCCGGGCCCGCGCTTCTTCGTCCTCGAAGACGAGGACGGCGTGGAACAGCCCGAAGTCGATCTCGACCCCGTCGCCCACCCGGACGGTTCCGATCAACCGCGTGCCGCTCGTCAGAAAGGATCCGATCGGCGGGAGACCGCGGCCTCGGACGCGTTTCAGGTAGCCGTAGCAGATGATTCGTCCCTCCGCCCATTCCCCGGGACGGACCTTCGCGTAGGTGTCCCGCGGGTCGTACCCATCGATGTCGATGAAACTCGCAGGGTCTTTCGCGTCATACTTCCAGCCCTTCTTCGGATCTCGGG
>VBMR01000191.1 GCA_005878325.1 Methanobacteriota archaeon
GAAGAGGGCCTTGAGCCGCGAGCCCACGCGGAACGCGAGGCCACCGACGCGGACGCGGGCGGCCACGCTGATCGAATCGAAGAACGTCTCGAGCTCCGCGATGCCCGACGCCTCCGGCTCCGTGTAGTGGTCCAGCGTGGATCGGAGGAGCGTCAATCCGTCCGCGCCGAAGGACCGGAGAAGGGGACGCTTCGCGATCTCCGTGTAGGCGACGGCGGTCCCGAAGAAGACGGCGTACGCGACGAGCGCCAGCACGACTTCGTCGAGGCGGAAGGGAAGGACCGCCGCGAGTCCGATCAGTCCCAGGACCGGGTGCAGCGAGGCGGCCGGGAGGGAGTGAAGGTGTTTCGAATTCGACGTCGCGCTGAGGATCACCTGGCGGCTCCAGAAGACCGCTCCGTACCCAAGTACAGTGACGCGGTCGATCCGCTGCAGGTACGGGACGCCGGTGACCAGGGAATACAGGGTGAGTGCGACGGTCGCCACGAGCTCGAATGCGCCGACGATCATGAGGCCGACGAAGGCGAGGAGGAACGAGCGTCGGAAGTACATCCGGCCGCCGAGGCGGTCCGCCACCGGCACGGTCGCCAGGGCCGCAAGGAAGGCCGGCACGCCGACCGCGGCGCCGCCCAGGAGGACGCGGAACCCGTCGAGCCCCGGATAGACGAGGAGGTACGATTCCATGAGGGAGAAGGCGACGATCGGCAACACCATCCGTTGGGGCGGAGGCGACACGAAGAGTCGACGTGCGATGCGGGTCGTCTCGGCGTGGCTCTCGCCCGCCGTCTTCGCCCGGAAGACGTGCATTACCCCGCCTTCACCGCGGCGATGATCTTGCGGAGGGCGGCCCCCTCGCGGGCCACCTCGATGATCGTCCCCGTGACGACGACGTCGGCGCCGGCCTTCGTGACGCCTTGCGCCGACTCGGGAGTGCGGATCCCTCCGCCGACGACGACCAGGATGTCGACCGCGTCCTTGACCGCGCGGATCAGTTTCCCCGGCACCGGATCGGGGGCGCCGCTGCCCGCCTCGAGGTACACGAGCTTCATCCCGAGCATCTGGGCCGCGAGCGCGTACTGGACCGCGACGATCGGGGTCTTGCGGGGGATGAGGTCCGCATCGCCCACCTCGCCCGCACGCATGCCTGGCTCGACGACGAGGTAGGCCATCGGGATCGTCTCGAGGCCCCATGCCCGGACGACGGGGGCCGCGAGCCGCTGCTCCCCGACGATCAGCCGCGGGTCCCGGCTGTTCAACAGGCTCATGAAGAACAGGGCGTCGGCGAGCGGAGACAGATTCGCCGCGTTCGCGGGAAACAGGATGACGGGGATCGTGACGGTCTCCTTGATCGCGGAGATCGTCGAGTCGACCTTGTCCTGCGTGACGCCCGTGGATCCACCGGCGCGACGATCATCGCATACTTCGTCACGCGTTGGGACCGCGACGGATTCGCGGCCGAGTGGAGGGCGGCGTAAATAAACATTCCGTCCGCGGGGAGGACGAGGATCGCGAAGCCCCAGCCGAGCACCCGGAACAGGAGGGGCAGGGAACTCAGGGCGGCCCCCGCCAGGAGGGCGATCGCCGCGAGGAGGCTCGCGGCCCGCACGCCGATCCGCCGGGGGAGGGTGCGGCGGTCCACGTCGCCCCGCAGGTCCTCGATGTCCTTCGTGATCTCGCGGCCCAGGGTCGCGACGGACGCGAGTGCGGCGAGGACGCCGGTCCGGATCAGGGGTTCCGGCGTCCCGCGGAACACCGCGACCCCGGCGAAGAGGAAGAGGGAACCGACCAGATACGCGATGACGAGGTTTCCGGGGGCGCCCCGGGCCTTCAGGCCCGCTTCGTAGGAGAACATGAGAGCCGCGTTCAGGGCCACCAGGCCCAGCGCGAACACGTTGACGAAGGCCGCGAGGACGGCGGCCAGGCCGAACGACGCTCCGACGAAGGCCCACGCGGTCCGGACGGTCATCCGTCCCGACGCGAGAGGTCGCTCCGGGTGATTCACCCGATCCGTCTCGCGATCATAGATGTCGTTGAGGGCGTTGCCTCCCGCCGTGAAGGCGGCCGCCGCAGCTGCCGCCAGTGCGAGCGGTACGGCAACCGGGCCCCAGGCCTCCCGCCCCACGGCCACGACCCCGCCCACCGCGACCCCGATCGCCGACATCCCGGCGTTCAGGGGTCGGGCGAGTCGGACCAGACCGGCCATTCCGCCGCGGTACAGAGCCCCGCGAGCATAACCGTTGCCAATTCGTGGTATCGAGACCGGAATCACGGCGGGACCGCGACGCTATCAGGATCGGCACCATCGAGACGGGCTCCATCGGAATGCTTATCCTCTGTTCCCTCCATGTATTCCACATCCCACCGGTTCGGCGATGGCCTTCTTGGGCCTCGTCCCTTCCTGCGGGAACACATTTCAGGGAGAGGACATGTTCGAAGACAGAGGGAGCATGGGATTCCTCCGGACCGCGAAGGCCCGGAATGCGGAAGAGGCCATCGGACATTCCGAGGGAATCGTCACCGTCCTGCGGCTCAATCAGGCGGACCTGAAGCCGGCGGAAGACGCGTTGACGATCGCGAAGCAGTTCTTCGAGACCCACCAATACTCGAAGGCCCTGCAGGCCGCGCGTCGCGCGGAGTCCCTCGCGGTCGCTCTCGACGAACGCTTCACCGCGTACCAAGGAGCGGTCCAAAAGATCGTCGTGGCGATCGCGTCGATGAAGCACCTCGGCCTCCCGACGGAGTCGATGGAAGGGGTTCTCGGACGGGCGGAGGAGAAGGTCGTGGCGGGCGTCTGGGACAACGGCGCGTTCGTCCCGAACTACGTCGATGCGTGTGTCCTCTTGGACAAGGCCGCGGCGGAGGGCCAAGCCATCCGGGCGAAAGCGGAGCGTGCGTCGAATCGGATCTTTGCCGCGGAACTCGCGATCGAAGCGCTGTCGAACGTGACCGCGGGACCAAACGGGAGTTACACTGCGCGGAACGCGGCATCCGCGATGGAAGGGAGGCTCCACGATGCGACGCGGGAGCTTGCCGTGGGGAATGCGGACGGCGCGGTGGAGATCGCGCAGGAGCTGGAGACGAAAGCGACCGAATTGCGCGCCTTGTTCGGCGAGACGGTCCAGACGCTCCTGGAATCAGAGGCGGACCTGGGGGAACTGCGGGGGGAGGGGGCCCTCACCCAGGTCCTCGAGGAGCAGATGCGGATGGCCCGCGACATGATTGAGCGGGGCCTGATCGAACCCGGAGCGGCGATGGCGATCCGGCTGCGGGGCGAAGCGAAGCTCCTCGGCGACCGATACCGGAAGGCGACGACGACCCTGAAGGACGCGGACGTCCTCTACGGACGGCTCCAGGCGGAAGGGTTTCACTCCTACGAGGCGGACGCGGCGCTGCGAGACGCCCGACGGTCCCTCCGGGAAGGGGGCTATGCCCGTGCGATCGAACACCTCGAGCGGGCGCTCCTCGCGTTCGCCCGCCGGACGAACGCCCGCGCGGCATTGGCCAAGTCGATCGAGGACACGCGCCAACGGGTGCGCCTCCTCGAGGGCCGGGGCCTCACGTTCATGCCGGACATCCAAGAGGTCCTGGGCCGCGCGGAGCGGGAGTTCTACCACGGCAACTACTCCGGCTCCAGCGAGGACTTGCGCATCGCGACGGTCCTGCTCGACGGAGCGACCCGAGCCCCGACGCGGGACGGGCGGCGGGCTTAAGTCGCGCCGCGGGCTTTCGTCGCCGCGATGGGCGAGCAATACTTCGAACGGCGACCCGCGTCGAGGCGGCAGCCCGCACACATTCGGGTGACGGTCCGCGGACACAGCTTGACCCTCCGGACGGATGCGGGGGTTTTCTCGAAGACGAAACTCGATCGCGGAACGGAACTCCTCCTGGAAGCGCTCGACGTAGGGCCTCGGGAGGGGATCCTCGATCTCGGGTGCGGATACGGCGTCCTGGGAATCGCCGCGGCCCGGTTGTCGCAGGGCGGCCACGTCATCCTGACGGACGTGAACGAACGCGCCGTGGCCCTCGCCCGCGCGAACCTCACGACGAACCAGATTCGGAACGCGGAGGTTCGGCTCGGCCCCCTCTACGAACCCGTGGAAGGGATGGCCTTCCACCACATCGTCTCGAATCCGCCGATCCGGGCAGGGCGAGCCGTCGTCGATCGGATCATCGCGGAGGCGCCGGCCCACCTCCTCGCGGGGGGCCGACTGTGGCTCGTCGCACGGACCCGCCAGGGGGCGGACGCGCTCCGGGGCCGGATGGAGGACGCCTTCGGCAACGCTGCGATCGCGAAGCGCGGGAGTGGCTACAAAGTGCTTCTATCCACGAAGTCGGAGGCCTGACGACGTGGCGGACCGATCGTCGCCGCCAAAGGTCCGTGTCCGGATCGTTCGGCCCGAGGGTGACGGATTCGCTGGACCCCGCGCCCTACGCGGAGCTGACCGACCTGTTCGTGGAACCCGACTCCCGACGCCTCGGGGTCGCGTCGCGGCTCCTAAAGTATCTGGAGGGGATCGCCCGCGAACGAGGTGCCACCCATCTCGTCGTCCAGACGGGTCAGAAGAACACGGAGGCGCAGACCTTCTACCGGTCCGCGGGCTACGAGGAGTATGCGGTCGCCATGCGCAAAGCCTTGAAGGGCTCCGCGCCTTGATTGCGCTCGCGCAACCTCTACGGAAACGCTCCCGGGACGAGTCTCCAAATCCTTAAGTAGCTCCCGAAGTTTGGACGTCCGCCCCAGTGGGGA
>VBMR01000192.1 GCA_005878325.1 Methanobacteriota archaeon
ACTACCTTCTGTTCGAGGGAACCCTCCCGGAAGGCGATTATGGTGCGGGCGAAGTCATCGTCTGGGACTACGGAGAATTTGAGGTGGTCGGACCGACGGGACACGACGCCGCCGTAGCGCTCGACGAGGGCGTGTTGCAATTCGCCCTGCATGGCACGAAACTTCGGGGAGAGTGGGCGATCATCAGAACCAGGATGGGAGGGGGCAAGCGCGAGAATTGGCTCTTGCAGAAGATGCAAGATGAATTCGCCCAAGCCGATTATGACCCGGAGACCGAGCCGGCTTCCGCGTTGTCCGGCAAGGTTCCACGACGTGCACGTTGACCGTTTTGCTTTGGCCGTAACTTGACCATCAGGGGTTCGATGACAACCGGGAATGTCACGTCAGGGTGACGACGACGTTCCCCTTCTTGTGCCCTCCCTCAGCGTAGCGGTGAGCCTCGGCGATTTGCTCCAGGGGATATTGCCGATCGATGACCGCCCTCAGCTTTCCCGCTTCGACAAGTTCCTTGAGGAAGATCATGTCTTCCGCCTTGATCTTGGCGATCCCACCGACGAGCTTCTTGCGCCCAGCGATCCAAGCCCATGGCCGTCGAACAAACGGCGCCAGGAGGAGAGCGCTGGCATAGGAGCCTCCCTTCTTGAGGGATTTCAGGCTCCTGGAGAACGAAATCTTGCCGACCGTGTGATAGATGAGATCGTAGGTCGCGGGCGTCGCAAAGTCCTCCTTCGTGTAGTCGATGACGTGGTCCGCTCCCAGCGATTTCACCAGTTCCAGATTCGCGGTGCTGCAAACCCCGGTGACTTCGGCTCCGAAATACTTGGCCAGCTGGACCGCGGCGGTGCCCAACGACCCCGAGGCCCCATAGATGAGGACCTTTTGTCCTGCCCGGATGCCTGCTCGACGAAGAAAATACAACGAACATCCGGCTCCCCACGGGATGGCGGCGGCTTCCTCGAAGGTCAGGTTGGGCGGTTTGAGGGCGCGCGGACCGTCCTCCTTCACGCATGCGTACTCCGCATACGTCCAACGACCCAGCCCGAAGACCTGGTCGCCCGGCTTGAATCGTCGTACCTCCTTTCCAACCGCCTCGACCTCACCGGCGAGGTCCGACCCGAGGATGGGTTTCCTGGGCCTCAGGAGACCGAAGAAGAGTCTAACGATGAAAGGATCAGCCTTTCGTAAACGGACGTCTCCGGAAGTTATGGTCGTTGCGAATACCCGTATTCGAAGTTGATTGGCCTGCGGAGTCGGTTTCTCCACCTCCTTGAGATGGAGGACCTCCGGTGGTCCGTATTTCGAATATACGACCGCTTTCATCGTGGATGCCATCACCACTGCCCCAGGGGATCGGCATCGTCCACGGTCATGTCTAGCTTTCCATTGGAGATTCGGATCCCGTGACCGTCTCCCGATTGCGACATGAGGTGCTAGCGAACCATCGAAGCCATCGCCGTTCGCCCGGAGGTCTGACACGGGAGGTCCGGCGGGGAGCAAAATTCATCTAGCCGGGCTTCCCGAGCCGCCCTTCAGGTTTTGTCTTCCCACAGCGCCGCGGTGCGGCCCTGCTCGTCTACCGCGAAGGAGCCAGGCTCGATTTTGCCCGCCCTCTCGTAACGGTGGATCACGACGCCCGTGGTCGAGGCCTGGGTATCCACGAGCCGGAAGGCCCCGGGGATCGTCCCCCCGCCGAAGAGGCGCTTGCCGGAGCCAACCATGACCGGAAACACCCACAGGCGAAACTCGTCGATGAGATCGTGCTTCAACAACGTCTGGATCAGGTTCGAGCTCCCGGTCACTTGGATCTCTCCGCCGGCCTGCTCTTTGAGCCGCGGGACGGCTTTCGCCGCATCCCCGGTCAGCAGGGTGGTGTTGTGCCATTCCACCTTGCGAAGCGTCCGAGAGGCGACGTACTTTCGCATGCTGTTCAGCTTCGACGCCACCGGATCGTTCGGATCCGTGACGCGAGGCCAGTGCGAGGCAAAGATCTCGTACGTCTTGCGGCCGAGCAGCAGCGCGTCGGCTTCCTGGGTTTGCTCGACGATGATCTTGCCCATCATGTCGTCCCAATATTTCACCGACCAGCCGCCCTGCTGGAAGCCGCCCTCGCGGTCTTCCTCCGGGCCGCCCGGTGCCTGCATCACTCCGTCCACGGTCACAAAGGTCCCGACCACAAGCTTCCTCATGGGTTGTTCCTCCGGTCATTGACCGCGGTCCTCGCACGGTCGCGGGGCGAGATTGGTTCGTTGAACTTGAAGTATGGCCCTCCATGAGGAGGTTGGTAAGAATGCCCTTCATTAGCGACATGTCACGAGCCTGCGGGCCCTTCGACCGTCGTCCAAGAAATGATTTATACTATCGTGATAGTAATCATGTCCATGAAGCCGGAATGGTCCGCAAGGCAGGTGTGGTGAGAGATGGCGTACCGGATTCGTTGGAAACTGATTCTCCTCTACATCGTCGTCGCGGCGATTGTCTACGCGGTGGTCTACTACCTCGTCTTTGCATCCCCGCCGACGGTGCCGACGGGTGGCGGTAGTGGCGGAGGGGGCGGGCTGTATCCCTAGGGACGATCGCGATCATCAGGTTCGACCCACTCCGAAGGGCGTGCCTCCAGATCTGGATCTCGAGATTCGCCCCGTTTTCCTCTGCCTTCGCCGCCGTGGCCGAACCTTGGCGCGCTCTGACTGACTACGGTCCCCCAGTCACGGTGATCGTAATCCCGCGGGTCGGCGGAACCGAGGCCTCCGCGAAGACCAATTTGATGGTGTCGTTGACGGCTCCGGGAAGATCCGGGGCTCGGAGTTCAACCAGCACGAGG
>VBMR01000193.1 GCA_005878325.1 Methanobacteriota archaeon
CGGGCACCTCTTCGCCCTTCACCTCGGCCTCTTCCTTTTCCAACATGTTGCCCACCTGAGTCAGACGCTCATGAGCGAGGACAGCACCCAGCGTCGGTGACCAATCGATCCGGAAATCGCCGCGAGGGTCAGACCCTCCTCCCCGTGCCTTGGAATAGCACGAGACGGGTTGAAGCTATCGGTTAGGCCTGAACCAACGATTTCGGTCCAATGAGGCACTGGTTGAGCCCTCCGACGACCGGCGGCGGTGGCTCGGGTCGGTGCGCTTAAGTCTTTTCCCCCGGCCGACGTTACTCCGAACCGATGTCTGCCCGAGCCGCAGGGATGGGTTTGTCTGAAGAGTTGTCGACGATTGTCGGGCCCGAATACGTCGTCAAGGAGGAGGCCGGGCTTGAGGACTATCGGAAGGACATGGCGGACTACGAGGCCATGCCGTCCGTCGCGGTCCTCCCGTCGACGGAGGAGGAAATCAGCCGCATCCTGAAGGTCGCGGCCCGCCGCAAGGTGCCCGTGGTCGCCCGCGGGGCGGGGACAAGCCTGACCGGGGCCGTCGTCCTCGAGGGGGCCATCATCATCGACATGAAGCGGTTCAATCGGATTCTCGCCGTCGACTCCGTCAACTGGCACGTCCGAGTCCAGGCGGGGGTCGTCCTCGACGACCTCAACGAGGCGCTGCACAAGGACGGCTTCTTCTTTCCTCCGGACCCGGCGAGCAGCTTCATCTGCACGGTCGGAGGGGCGATCGCGGAAGGTTCTGGGGGAATGCGCTGCGTCCGGTACGGGACGATGCGGGACTGGGTGCTCGCCTTGCGCGTCGTGCTGGCCAACGGTCGCACGAGCTCTTTCGGAGAGCCGCTCGCGAAAAACCGTGTCGGGTACGATCTCGTCCACCTCATGATCGGAAGCGAGGGCACGCTGGGCATCGTGACGGAGGCCTACCTGAAGATCCTACCCCTCCCGTCGGTCCCCCTGGTCCGGATGCTGGTCACCTTCGACGATTGGCCATCCGCGGGTCGCGCGATCCAAGAGCTGCGCCAGCGGCGCATCCGCGCGAACCTGATGGAGTTCATGGACTTGGAGACCATCCTCGCGGTGAACGCCGCCTTCCAAACGGACTTCGAGGAGGTCGAGGCCACCCTCCTGGTCGACCTGGAAGAACCGTTGGTGACCCCGGCTGAATCGATCTTTCGCGACCATGGCGCGCGGACGTTCACCCGGGCCACGAACGAGGAAGAGGCCGAGCGGTTCTACTCCGTGCGGAGCCATGCGTACCTGGCGATCAAAGGGCTGGCGTCCGGCGTGCAGATTGAGGACGTCACGATTCCGATCGACCGCCTCGCGGAGTATCTCGCCCTCATCAAGGAAGTCGGGACTCGACTCCGGTTGCGGATCCCGACGCTCGGCCACGCGGGCGACGGCAATGTCCATCCCGCAATCCTGTTCGATCGGGAGGACCCGGCGAGCCGTGCCGCCGCGACCACCGCGTTCGAGGAGCTGTGCCGATATGCGATCCGCGTCGGAGGGACCGTGACCGGAGAACACGGGGTGGGGGTGCAGAAGGCCGCTCTCATGCGGGAGCAAATGCGGGCGCACGGGGGCGAGGAAGCCTTGCGGTTGATGAAAGGAATCAAACGGATGTTCGACCCGAAGGGGGTCCTAAATCCGGGGAAATATGTGGAGTTGGCCTGAGTTGCGGCGCCGATGCTGCTCGAAGGCGATCGCCTGAATACACGCGGTTCATAACCTCAAAGAGCCTCGGGCCGCCGGGGTGCGCCCGTGGTCGCGCGTGGGGATGCGGTCCTGATTGGCTTGCCGGGCCTCATGGCATTGTACGTGGGCGCGTTCATGTCGATCTCTTCGCGCTTCCAAGCTTGGTTTGGCATCGTCCTGCTGGGGGTCGGCACCGGAGTGCTCGCCCTCGCCGTCGCCCTCTACGTCGCCGCAGGACCGGCCCCCTGGACCCCGCAACCGACGGGAGGGCCGCCCTGGGTCTCCCTCGCGTGTCCGGTCTACGGGACACCTCTCGCCTGGGTAGACGAAGTAGGCCAGTGGTAATGAGCCCAGTGTCAGGCCTATCACGGTCCGGCTCGTGCCTGCTGCTCTCCGTGGAAATCAGAGTGCAGTCGCTCGCCCGGAACTGGTCGAACAGCTTTTCTCCAACGGCCATCGAGAGTTCGTATCCCAGCCATCCGCTCTTCATCCCATAGGTCCCTGCGATCCCGCAGCAGGTTCCCGTTTCCACTGGGCGCACGCGGTATCCCGCCCACTCGAGGAAGCGCATGGCGGGGACCCCGGAGGAGAGAGCACGGTCGTGACAGGGGATGTGGAAGCCGACGGTGCCCGCGGCATCGCGGTCCGGCCGGAGGGGGAGCCGCGACAGGTCTCGTTCGATGAACTCGAAGAACCCGCGAGAATGGTCCGCGACCTGGGCCGCCCGATCGCCTTCCTGGAGCTTGGGATACACTTTGCGGAGCATGTACACGGCGGTGGGCTCCGTCGAGACGATGTCGTACCCTTGGTCCACCAGGGGGGCGAGGACTCGGAGGTTCGCGGCGGCCAGCTTCGACGCCTTTCCCAGCTGGCCGTACGACACGTAGGGCATGCCGCTCCACCGGACGTCCGGGATCATGACCGAGTATCCGAGGCGCTCGAGAATTTCGATCGCGCGCAGGCCCAGATCGGGGTTGTTGTATTCCGCGTACAGGTCCGGGAAGAACGCGACCTTGCCCGCGCGCTCGGACCCGCCGCTCTTGTTCCGAAAGCGGGACCGCAAGGTCCGATGAGTGAAGGCGGGAAGGGTGCGCCGACGGTCCACCCCGAGGGTCCACTCCATCAGGAGCCGCATCGGACCCCTTTCGAGGAATCCGTTGGCGAGGGGCGCTGCAAGGGATGCGAGTTTCGCGAACGCCTCGGAGGCCATGAAGAACCGCTCCGCGGTCGGTTGCCCGTGGGCTTCGACGTCTTGCTCCTTCACCTTCGCAATCATGAAGGGGATGTCGATGTCGACGGGGCAGATCTCGTGGCAGAGACCGCACGAGACGCAGAGGTGGGCGAACGAAGCCTCCTCGAGTCCGTGGACGTTCGCGGTCCAAGGGATTCCGATTGGCCCGGGATAAATGTGGCCGAACACATGGCCACCCGTCACACCGTAGGTCGGGCAGATGTTCATGCAAGCCCCGCACCGGATGCAGTTGAGCGCATCCTTGAAGATCGGATCGGCGCGCATCCGGGTCCGACCGTTGTCCAGGATGATGACGTGGAATTCCCGCCCCATCGGGTCTCCCGCCACGGCCTGTCGTTGGGAGATGAGTGATACGTACACGGTCATCCGTTGGCCCGTCGCGCTGATCGCGTGCCCGCGGACCAGGTCGGCGGCGTCCTCCCACCGGCGGACGATCTTCTCCAAGCCGATCAGGGCGATGTGGATCCGCGGCACGCTCGACACAAGCCGGCCATTGCCCTCGTTCGTCTCGACGACGATGGACCCCGTCTCCGCAACCCCGATGTTCGCGCCCGTCACCCCGACGTTCGCGGCGAGAAACATGGGACGGAGCCGCGCGCGGACCGCTGACAAGATGCTCGACGGCTCCGGAGCGATCGGTTCCTTGTACACTTCCGTGAGCATGCGCGCGATCCGTTCCGACGTCATGTGAATCGCGGGCATGACCAGGTGCGAGGGCTTTTCTCCCGCGACCTGACAGAGGAGTTCTCCCAGGTCTGTTTCGATCGCCCGGATGCCCTCTGCCTCCAAGCCCTGGTTCATCTCGATCTCCTCCGACGTAAGGGATTTCGATTTCACGAGGAACTCGGCCTTCTCGGCTCGGCAGAGGTCGAGGATGTACCGCACGGCCTCCGGGCCGGTCGACGCGAAGAAGACATGCCCTCCGTTCGCCCGAACCGCCTCCGCGAAAGCCTCCGCGATCGTGGGATCCTGGACCGCGGTCTCCTTGATCGATCGCACCTGCTCCCGAAACACGGGCAGATCGAGCCCGGCCTTCTCGATCGTCGTGGTCCGGGCCGCCCGAGCCCGATCCATCGCCTCCCACAACTTCCCGATCCGTTCCGGCTCTTCGATCGATTGACGGACCTTGGCGGCGAGCCGAGATCGTCCCGTGCGCATGGCCTACCTCCCCTCGTACCAGTCCAAGAGGAGGACGTGGAGGGAGTGCGGACCATGGACTCCATAGAGGAGGCGCATTTCGATGTCTCCGGTGCGGCTCGGCCCCGAGATGAACGTGATCGTGGGTCGCACCGCAGGTCCACTTTCCCGGAGAATTCTCCCCGCGCGGGCCATCGCCTCCCGCACGTCCTGGACCAATCGCCCTGCGGGGAGGAGGATCACGTGGACGATCGGGAGCGAGGCCGCGAGCCTCGCGGCATCGTCGTGAGCGACCTCGACGACCGCGCCGTCATCCGCGATCGCAAAGTCCGCCCAGGTGACGCCCACTTCCGCGGCGGCGCAGGCGGCAACGACCTCCTTCGGCGGGAGATCTTCGAGAAACTGAACCGACAGGCCTTCGAGGGCGGCGCCAACGAGCGTCCGGAACTCGGAAGGAAGGTTCGCGACGACGACCCGATGGCTGCGGTGTCCGTCGACGATGGACCGGAGGGTGCTCCGAGTCGCGTCCCTTGTCGCGACCGAATGGGGTTCGGCCCTCAACTCCCGAAGCGCGGCGACGAATTGGTCCGTGCGTTTCTGCTCCGAGAGAATGACCACTTCCTCCGGCCTGCGGATAACGCGGCCCAGCTTATGGGCTTCACGTACGCAATCGCATCGCGATTTCGAACGTCGCGAACCGGTGGGCCCAAAGAGAGGACCCCAACCGGAAGTGAGTGCTACGTTTGGCGGGCGGGATCGTCGGCACCTGACACCGACGTCTCGCCGGCCGAAAGGCGTTCCCCCACGACGCCCTTCAGTGCGCGCTTGAACAGGGGCACGGGCAGGATCGAGACCAGGATCAGAACCACAACGATCATGGAGAACAGGGCATCCCCAATGAACCCGGCCGACAGGGCCGTGACGGCCACGATCAGCCCGACTTCCCCGCGAGGAGTCATTCCCCATCCGACCGCGAGGGCCTCCTGCCGTGTCATTTTCATCAACCGAGCGGGGATGCCGCACCCAACGACTTTTGTGGCCACGCCGATCACGAGCAGCACGAGCGCGAATGGAAGCAGGTCGAGGTGGCTGGCGACCGCCGAGAAGTCGACCTGGAGCCCGAGGGACACAAAGAAAATGGGAGTGAAAATGGCCCCCAGATGCCGGGCCCCTTCCCGGAAATCGTCCTGAAGCGGGGTGTTGGCGAACAGGCTGCCGGCCAGAAAGGCACCGACGATGGCGGAGAGCCCGATGGACTCGGCCGTGAGGGAGAAGAGAAAGGCGATGGCCATCGCGATGATGAACCCCCCGTGGTGGAGTCCGAGCTTGGCCCCTTCCGCGTGGATTCGCATGACGATTCGGCGGAGCAAGAAAATGCCCACCGCCAAACCGACGACGAGGAATCCGACGGCCTCGGCCAGGAGCAGGGCGAGATCGAACGGGCTCACCCGCCCCGCCTCGGCTCCGACGACGACCGACAGGACGATCAGGCCCATGACGTCATCGACGACCGCGGCCCCGAGGATCGTCTGGGCGACCCGTTCTTTAAGCAGGTTGAATTCCAGGAGCAATCCGGCCGTGATGGCAACGCTGGTCGCGGTGAGGGTTGCGCCGACGAAGAGGGCGACGGTGAACGCGTTCCCATTCGAGCCGAACGAGCTCGGTTGCACCAAGTAGAGGGCGCTCACAGATCCGACAACGAGTGGCAACAGGACGCCTCCCGAGGCAACGGCCACATTCCTACCGGTGTAGATCATCCGGAAGTCGCTGTCCAACCCGATGAGAAAGAGGAGGAAGATGGAACCGAGGACCGCGAGGGTCGCGACCACCGTCGGGTCGAACACGTATCGATAAGGGCCCAGGGCCGCGTTCCCCACCAGGCTCGGACCGAGGACGATGCCGATCGCGATCTCCGCGATGAGGGTGGGTTGGTGGAACCGACGAAAGAGGATGTGACTCAAGGTCGCCAGGGTCAAGAGGATCGTGAGCTGCTGGAACAGAGCCGCCGTCCCGACGACCGCCACGACCGCCGCAAACGAACCGAGCCTATTAATGGCTGAGCGGCACGGCTACTTGGGACCACGGACGAACGGGTTGTCGTCGTACCGGACCGGGATGTCCACGACGCTTGGTCCGGTTTCGCCGAGGGCCTCCTCGAGGACCGAGGGCAAGTCTTTCGGCCCCTCGACGCGGAACCCTCGGACCCCGAACGCGCTTGCAAGGGCAACGAGGTCGGGATTGCCGAACTCCGTCCCCACGGTCCGCCCGATTTTCGCCACCTGCTTCCACTTGATACTCCCCAGGCCTCCATCGCGGAAGAC
>VBMR01000127.1:0-10662 GCA_005878325.1 Methanobacteriota archaeon
AGTTCATCCTCGCGGGTACCGACCTGATCCAGGAGGTCGAGCAAAGAACGGGCCATCGCCACGACGAGGAAACCTTCCAGATCGGAGAGGTCGCCGTCGTGTCCCCGCACGAGACAGCGAAGGTAGCGCGCTCGATCCGGCGGCAGGATATGGACAGGGGGCCAGCCGTGTTTCAGGAAATGCAGGTTCAGAAGCAACCGTCCGACCCGACCGTTGCCGTCGCTGAACGGATGAATGGACTCGAAGTCGAAATGCGACCGAGCGCCGAGAGCGAACGGATCCTCTCCGAACATGTCGCGTCGATTGTACTCCTCCTCCCACGTCGACATCATGGGCATGACCTTCTCCATGCGCGGCGGCGCATGCTTCATGCCCCCGATTCGGACGTTGACCCGCCGCCATTGCCCCGCGTCCGTCTGGATGCCACGGAACACCTCCTCATGCAGCTCCAGCACGGTGGCGAGCCGGATCGGAGCGGCCCTCCGCTCGAGGAGTCGTGCGAAGGCCGATGCATGCTGGATCGTCTCCATCACATCGGACAAGGGGCGATTCCCGACGGATTTCTGCTCCAGGAGGATTCTCTCTACGTCGGCGCGACTCAGGGTGTTCCCCTCGATTGCGTTGGTGCCCCATGTGTTGAGCGCCCCGGTGCGCTTCCACACGCCTTCGGGGATCGAGTCGATCGGCGTGCGGGTGAGTAACTGCTCGCGGAGGGTCCATAATATGTCTTTCCTCATCTAATGTCGTGAATACCATACTATATATTTGAAGTTGTATGGCCTGCATTGCTTTTCCTCGAATAAACCAGGTCGCGACCCTTCACCGGCCGCGTTCCAGGGACCGAATCGACCGAGTGTGATTTGAACACACGACTCCGCCCATAGTCCCTCGGAGGCGGCTCCGGCACCGCGGATCGTCCGGGTTACTTAAGGCAACATGTTCCATTCGGTTGCTCGCTGCCCACGATGGCGATTCCTTCGATTACGCGGGAGAATGTCCTTGCGTTCCGCCAACGTACGACTCACTGAGACAGGCGCCTCCCGCCGGGGCGGCTCGTCGAGGCCGCGTTCGCCGGGCTTCAAGATAGCTCTCCTCGATCCGCAGTTTTGGCCCTCCATGCGCGCGTAAAGGACGTATCGCCGTCCGCTTGGAAGGATCCCCAGTTCGTTCAAATCTGGGGGCCAAGGGGAGCTGTGTACGTCGTCCCACGGGCGGATGTAGCCGTCTTCACGCTGGGTCGGCTCCCCCGCAATCCCGTTTTGGGAGCGGAGGTGAGAGCCGCCGCCGAACGAGCGAGTCGGGCGTTCCGATCTCGACAAAATTCGCTGGAACGCGCCCTCTCCGAACGGGCCACCGGGCTGAATTTCCGCGAGTTGAGAATCGCATCGATTACCGGCGCGGTGAGGATCGAATGGGATGGAGCCGCGATATCGTGGCGAATAGTCGAGCCTCCGACAGAGGAGCCGGAAGCCGCTCGGCTCGAGCTGGCGCGTCGGTTCCTGCGATCGGTTGGGCCTTCGACGCCCAAGGAATTCGCTTGGTGGACCGGCGGGTGGTCCGGATCCTTTGTCTCAGCCACCCGCGGAGAGCTCTCCGATGCGCAACAGACGTTTCGTTCTCTCGAAATGGAACTGATCGAGGTGGAACTCGAAGGTCAGAAACGGTGGGTCCTTCGGGCTGACCGCTCCCGATTGGAACGCGCGGTACCCGTCGACACGGTGCGCCTGCTGCCGGCTGGTGACCCGTATCTGGCGTCCCAAGACCGGGCCTTGCTCGTCCCGCAGCCACGATTTCGATCTGAATTATGGCCCAAGTCCGTGTGGCCGGGTGCGCTCATGGTGAACTGTGAGCTCGTTGGTACCTGGCGTCGGCAGGTGGGCCGAGTCACGGTGCGAGCGTGGCGACCGTTGGAATCTGAAGTCAAAGACGCGGTCGAGCACGAGGTCTCTCGGATGCCCATTGAGTCGGCGACGAAGGAGGTCCGTTGGTCGACGGGCGACATGTCCCCTTGAGTTGCGGGATGACGGCTGGTTCCCTCGAGAAGAATGCGATCGCACGCTGGGTCTCGCTAGTCGTGCTCTGGATGGCCCTTCATCCAACGCTTCTCCTCTTCGGTGGGAGTGAGGGGATATCCGACCGACCAGAGGAACACCCTCGCGGTTGCGGGGCCCATGTGTTTGAACTTGTACTGGAGATCCTCCATCAGCTTCCCCTCGCGCTTCCCAAACCCGGCGATGTACCCCTTGACCGAGCCATGTTCCTTTGCCAATTCCAAAATCGTCCTGGCGTTCTCGACCGTCGCGCGGATTTTCTTTTCGTTCCGGACGATTCCCGAATCCTGCATCAACGCCCGGATGTCGCGTTCCGAAAATTTCGCGACCGTATCGGGTGAGAAATCACGAAACGCCTTTCGAAAGTGGGGCCACTTTTTCTCAACCATGCTCCAATTCAAGCCCGCGGTGAAGATCGCCCTGGACATCAGGTCGAGGTACCCCTGGTCATTTTTCGGGGGGCCCGCTTTCCATCCCGGCATGGGAACTGCGACCTTGTTCGCTCTATTTATGCCTACCTTCGCGGCAGCCTTCTCCCCGCTTTGACTGGGTCGCCCTAGGCGCCACCTTCCACCGCCTCGTCGGGATAGCAGCGACTTTGCCTTTCACCGAAAAGTGGACAGGGCGGGATTTGAACACGAAGTCTCTTCAAGACCGCGCCACACGGGGCATGGTTCACGCTACACGGCGAGCGGCTGGACCGGAGTTCAAAGCATTCCAAAGGCCTTTGCGAACTCGCGAGGATCGTAGTATATCCGCTGTTCCACGATCTTGCCCTCGGCGACTCGAATCCAGTCAGCGATCTGGAGCGTAATAACAGTGCCCGAGGGGGTTTTCAGATCCATCTCGTAGATTGAGCAGACCTGGTTCCCCTTCTCGAACTGGCTCTGCATCCGGGTTTGGAGGTGAGAAGGGAGGAGCTGTTCGTTCATTGCGATGTATTGCTTCGCTCCGCTTGCGTTCATCACCGGACCAGCGAACGACATATCCTCCGCCAGTAGATCTTCGAGTCCCTTCGTTTTCTTCCCGTCCGTCAGCTCATAGAGCTTGTTCACGACCCTGAGCGCTTTTCCCATAGTCCGACTTCCTTCGGGTTCCGTTTGGCGGCCCCAGGGAGCATTGTATCAAAAGTATATAAGTCCTGAAGGGAATCGGATGATAGTGGTGCCGATGCGGGACAAACTCATCCTCACGCCCAGAGGTTTCGCGATTCCTACTGTGAAGCCTAAGGCCTGCCCCATCCGCGCGAGTCTCGGGGTCCTTGGGCGGAAGTGGGCGCTGTTGCTGCTGCGAGACGTTGCTTTTCATGAGCATGTTCGCTTTAGTGACATGCTGCGAAACAGCCCCGGCCTGACGCCTAGGATTCTCACAATGCGCCTGAAGGAACTGCAGGAGGAAGGATTCCTCATTCGCGTGACCGACGGAGTTCGGAGTGGCGCAATTACCTACGAGCTCGCGTCCAAGGGCCAGGACGTCATCCCGATCCTCACGGCCTTGACGAATTTTGGTATCAAGCATCACGCCAACGTCGTCTTTGAAGATGGCGAGCCAAAGTCGTTGGCCGAGATGTTTCCACAGTCACAATCGGAATTGCTCCGCGACCTAAAGGAGTACGCGGATCGGTCCCCCACGGCAAACGAGGTTTCAGCGAAAGGTCGTCTTCGTGGCCGAAACTTGAAGGGTTCCAGAGCCCGAGAGACGTCTCGTGCCGGGAGAGCTCCCGCGGCCACCATCCCGCCTGGCCGCGCCCCACCTGAATGATAGAAGTGTCCGCAGAATCGTCCCGACTCGGTCCTCATTCATAGATGATTGGATCTTGCCCGGATGCTGTAGAATAGTGGACCGGGTGGGATTTGAACCCACGGCCTCTACCATGCCAAGATAGCGATCTTCCAGCTGATCTACCGGCCCGCGGGGCCTTCGATGCGGAACCCTTCTTTAAAGCCTTCGTCGTCGCGAGCCGCGCGGAGCGAGGCGTGGATCGCGGGCGATCCCCCGAAGGCGAAGTGTGTGGCGCCTTCCTGTGAAAATCTCTTCGCTTTCCCCAACTGGGTGCCGGGTAGGGCGGCGGATGCGACGTGAGCTGCCTTCGGGGGAGGCTGACCACGAATTCCCCCCAAGGTGTTCCAACTCCCGGTGTGTCCCCGCCTCTTCGGCCGGGGAGCTTTCGGTGGGGTCTGGGACTCCCCTGACAGAAAGCCCGTGCGGAAATTGGGCGTATGATCCCGGAGGCAGAAACTTCGCGTCGGCACCCCATCGCCCCGTCCCCGCATTTGGGTGCCCCCATAAAAATGCAACGGCTGGACTCGCACGGAATACCCCGCAACAAAATCCGAAAGCAATCAAATGCACAGGACTCGAGAGATCTGCCCCCGTTCCCACGGATGCTCTGGGAATGACTTGGATTTGGTCTCGCTCGAGGGTCCTTACTTCGTTCGCTTCGTCGGTTCCCTTCCCGAGTTATTGGATCGTGAATTTCCCCGTCGAGGACTCGATGCTCCGGAGTTCCGCGTGGATTGAGTCGAGAACGTCAATGCGACGCTTTCGTCCGTCCGCTGGGACGATGCCTTCTGCCCCAGCGCCGCTTCCAAGGCGGAATTCATGAAGGCCTCCAGGTATACGGACCACTTCGTTCCCAATCGATGAAAGAACACGAGCGTGTGGTCCTGTTCCCGGTGGTGTTCGACCCGAAACTGGCCCGAATACCTCGCATAATTGTCGACGAAATGCAGGAAGTTCTCCAGGCTCATCGTCCGCCAGTTGAAGGTGACGTACTCTCGGACCTCGACCTCGCCGAGGGCGCGGCCGAGCGCAATCACTTCGTCCTCCGAGAGCCGATCGAGGATCGATCGAAGGACCCGATCGCGCACGGTGACGTATCCGAGTTTCCTCTCCACGCGGTCCCATTCCGCGTACTGTCGAAGCTGTCGGTTCGCCAGGCTATTCAGGCTGATGCCTTCCTCCACCGCCCCGACGCGCGCGACCTCCATCACCGGAGTGATCACTCGAAGCGTCACGCTTTGATATTTGTCGTCCGACTTGTTCGGTGCCAGCGCTGTCCCACCTATGGTGCGCTCCCAGAGCGCTGAACCGGCCCTCCTTACCGTTCCCGAGTAAGGGGACTCACCCCGCCGATTGAAGTTCCGATTGATAAGGGTTTTGATACATTCCTATGGGGAATGCCCGGTTCCGAAAAGCGTAGTCGTCGCGCTATCCTCCGGTCTCGGGGGACGACACAGCGTCCCTCAGATGTCTACACGCGGGGGACGTCGAACTTCGGAAACGACAGGGCCAGGCTCTCATCCGTCCTCTGGGTATGCACTTGGACGCCCAGGAGATCCTCGAGCGCCGCGCTCATGAACGCTTCAAGGTAGATTGACCATTTCTCGCCGAGGGGGTGGGCCAGCACCATGAGGCGTTCTCCATCGGGATGGTGGATGAGGTTGAACTGGGTGGCGAACCTCGCGTAGTTTTCGATGAAACGGATGAAGTTCTCGAGGGTGATCGTCCTCCACCGGAGGAGGATGTATTCGCGCGCCTCGGAGGGTCCTTGCGCCCGACCCAACGCCGCGACCTCCTCATCCGACAGCTTGGACAGCATCAACCGGAACACGCGGTTTCGGACCGTCGTGAAACCGATCTTCGCCTCGAGCCGGTCCCATTCCGTATACTGTTGGAATTGCCGGTTCGCCAGGCTGTTGAGACTGAACCCTTCTTCCGCGGAGTCGCGGCGGACCGCGTCCATGACGCTGGAGTCGAGACGAAACGTGAGGTTCCGGTGGTTCTTCGGTGTGTCCTTCGGTTTCGCCACTTGGGGCCTGCTACCCTTTCCTCCAACGACTCGCCTAGGCTACGCCCGCCCGAGGAGAGGACACTCCATCCATCGCCCGGGAGAGGATAAGGTCTGGTAGTTCAATCAACTGTATGTGGGTGTCAATGGGTGCGCCCCGTCCCGCCGGACAAACACGTTCTCGACCGAATCTGTCGCTCGGTCCCCGGATTCGGCGGACACCGGGCTCAACACATGCCGGGGTTCATCGCTCGCGGTCGATTAACCCGAAGGGATCGTCTTTCGCATCAACACCCCGCTCGTCCCGAGTGGCGCGACGGTCCGGAAGCCCTCCTTTCGGAACATGCCTGGGGTCCCGAACCACCGCCATTCGGGGACCGCCGCCATTTTCTTCGAGACGACGGGGTAGGCCTCCACGATTCCGCCGCCCTGTCGCCGGATGGATTCGAGCGCGGTCTTGAGAGCGAACGTGGCGACGCCTCGGCCGCGGTTCGCTCGGTCGACGAAGAAGCACGTGATCCGCCAGAGCCTTGCATCTTGGGCGGGAGGGCCCACCTTGCGGTAGCCGCGTCCCGCGTCAATCCTCGGAAGCTCCTCGCGAGGACCGTATTGACACCATCCGACCGGCGTCTGGCCCTCGTACACGAGGATCGCGTGCGAACGCCCCTCGCGGACGAGTTTCGCCTTGTCCCTCCGGTTGATCGCCCGATGCTCGGTTGTCGTTCCGCCTCCCGGGATCGGCTTGGGTCGCTGGTAGTGCATGCACCAACAGGAGCCTTGCTTTGCGGCGAGGGCCTCAAAGTCCGAGAGCGTTTCGCGGGACAGTTCTCGGGACGTGAAGGGCATTCCGCGCGAGGAGCGCGTGGTGCTAAATGAATTCCGCGGTCCGATCTGCGGGCTTCCCGTGCCCGTTTGGGCTGGGCCGCCTGCATGGCTTCTCGCCGAACTAGGCCGCGGCCTTCTTCTTCGTCGCCGGCACGCCCGCCTTCGACGAAGTGTCCGTGAACATCTCGAGGGGCTTCTCGCGCCTCAGTTTCTCGCCCGGAATCGGCACCGGGTATTCCCCGATGAGGCAGCCGAGACAGATGTCCTCGCGACCATGTTTCAGCGCCTCGATCAGCCCTTTCATGGAAAGGTAGCCGAGAGAATCCGCCGTGATGAAGTTCGCGATTTCGGGCACGGTCTTCTCATTCGCGATGAACTGGTCCCGCGTCTTCATGTCGATCCCGAGGTAGCACGGGAACCGAATCGGTGGGCAGCCGATCCGGACGTGGACCTCGCTCGCGCCGGCCAGCCGGAGGATCTGCACGATCTTTCGAATGGTCGTACCGCGGACGATCGAGTCATCGATCAGGACGATCCGCTTGTTCTTCACGGCCGACCGGATGGGATTCAACTTCAGCATGACGCCGATCTCGCGGTCCTGCTGGTCCGGCATGATGAACGTCCGCTCGATGTAGCGGTTCTTGATGAGCCCCTCGACGACCGGGAAACCCGCGACCTGTGCGTACCCTTGCGCCTGCGCGCGTCCGGATTCCGGGACGGGCACGATGATGTCCGCCTCGACCGGATACTCTTTCGCGAGTTGCTCCCCGATCTTGACGCGGGCATCATACACGAGGCGCTCGTCCAACACGCTGTCCGGCCGCGCGAAGTACACCCACTCGAACATGCAATGCGCGGTGTGGTTCGGATGCGGGAGCCGCATCGAGTCGAAGCCGTCCGGCCGCAGCTCCACGATCTCCCCGGGCTTCAGGTCTCGGATGAACTTGAAACCGAGCGCATCGAACACGACGCTCTCCGATGCGATCATGAACCGGCCGTTCCCCTCGCCGATGCACAGGGGTCGGACCGCCAAGGGGTCGCGGACCGCATAGACGGTGCCGTTGATCATGAGCGCCAGGCTGTATGCGCCGATGAGCCGCGAGGTGAACTCCTTCAGCGCGCGCTTCACATCGCCCGTGTTCACCAGCTCGTTCGCGAGGAGACGGACGATGACCTCGCTGTCCGAGGTCGTCATGAAGGCCCAGCCCTTCTTGCTGAGCTCCTGCCGAATCTCGTCCGCGTTCGAGATGTCGCCGTTGTGCGCGAGCGCGATGTCCCCATAGGACGTCTTGACCACGATCGGCTGCGCGTTCTCCAGGACACTCGATCCCGTCGTCGAGTAGCGAACGTGCCCGATTCCGAAGTTCCCGCGGAGGTCCATCAAGTCCTCCTTCGAGAAGACCTCGTGGACGAGGCCCATGCCCCGTTTCGACTTCATCTCGCCGTTGTACACCGCGAGGCCCGCGGACTCCTGGCCGCGGTGCTGGAGGATCCGGAGTCCGTAGTACAGGTCGGACGTCACGGGCGAGGTGCCTGCGCACCCGATGATCCCGCATTTCTCCCGTGGGCGGAGGTCGGAGTATTCCGACGTTCCTTCCGAGGCAGACATCGTCAATGCCTCTTCGCCCAGGAATAGTTCCGAATTTTCTTCAAGCGTCCGAAGCCGCACGAGGCGCAGTAGGCCTTCTGTTTGTTGTACGCGCGTTGCCCGCACCGCCGGCACCGGATGTGGACGCTCCTCCTGCCCATCTTGCCGAGCGACGCGGTCCCCTTCGTCATGACGCCCACCTAGGTCAGGGTGAGATGTAGATGACGTTGTCTCCTCGGACGATCGCGAGGTCCATCTTGCGCTGGGACTGGTTGTCCTGCGTCTCCTCCGCGGCGCGGAGGACGAGGTTCATGTGCGGGTCGAATCCCTCGAGGATCCCGCGGTACCCGCGACCTCCTTTCAACTCAACCATCACGTTCGAGTTTATCCGCTGGTTGAGAAGGGAGAGGGGTTTAATCATCGGACCAGTTCCTCCGAACGGGGCGCGCTACTTAAAGGTTTACGGGCCCGATGGAACGGGCGGTTCGTTCTCCGGTCCCTCGCCTTTCGAGGGCTCGACGAGGAAGCCCGACGTGCGGAGGACATCCATGCCCACAATCATGTGATAGCGCATGTCCTTGCGGTCGGTCACCGCGACCGCGAGGTCGAATTCGCGGCCCGCGATGACGAGTCGCGCTCGGACGACCTCACGTTTTTCAGGCTTGTTTGCCGCAGAAGCGCGGATCCGGACGTGATCCATCACGGGACCCAGGCCCGCGCGGGCCGCCAAGTCCGTGTCCAGCGTCGTGCGGGCCGCCCCCGTATCGATCCTCGCACGGACGGTGACCGCCCCCTTTGGGCCAACCACCGTGACGTCCTCAACGACCCCGATCGTCGTCCGCTCCTTCGCCACAGGATCTCGCATGGCTCCCACGTGCACCCGGAAGGCTCCCTTCGATGCGGACGAAATGGGTTCGTCGATATAGCATTTACCGAGCCATTCGCCGCGATACGTTTTTCTCCCGCCACACCGTGTCGACGACTCTCAGCGGGCAGGAGGGTTCTATGAAAGTCGGCGTGATCTCCAAGAAGCCCACATATTGGTCCACGCAGGCCCTCCTGAAAGCGATCCGCAAGCAGGGCCATGAGCCCACGTTCGTCAAGACGGACGAGGTGCGGCTCGTCGTCGCGGAAAAGGACGAGGCGACCTTCGACGGGACCTCGCTCCGGTCTCAGGACGTCCTGATCCCTCGGATCGGCCAGTCCATGACGGACTTCGGGAAGATGCTCCTGCGGCAGCTCGAGCTGATGCATGTCCGCACGACGTTGACGAGCGACGGGCTCATCACCGCGAGGAACAAGTTCCTCGCCCTCCAGTCCCTTCGGGAGGCCGGGATCACGGTGCCACGGAGCATCCTGCTCGCCTCGCGGCCCAATCTCGTCGAGGCCGGGCACCTCGTCCGGTATCCCGCGATCCTGAAGATCCTGTCGGGTACCCAGGGTGTCGGGGTGATGCGGGTGAAGGACCACGAGGAGACCGCATCGATCGTCGATACGCTCAAGTTCTTCGGAGAGGTCGTGTGCCTCCAGGAGTACATCCCGAACCCCGGCGTTGACATCCGGGCGCTTGTCGTCGGAGATCGGGTCGTCGGGTCCATGAAGCGCGTCGCCCCGCACGACGAGTGGCGGGCGAACATCCACTTGGGCGCGAAAGGGGTCCCGATCGAACTGGACGATGAGGTCAAGAAAGTCGCGGTCCGGGCGACGAGGGCGGTGGGACTCGAAATCAGCGGGGTGGACATGATCTTCCGCGGCGACACTCCGTACGTCCTCGAGGTGAACGCCTCCCCCGGGTTCCGGGGTCTCTTGGAGGCGACCGGCCTGAACGCCGCGGACGCAATGGTCGAGTACGCGGTCAACAAGGTGAAGGCGGGAGACCCGAAACCTCCATGACGGGCCGCTCCCTTCGCGGGCCCCGATGGACGACGCTCCGATTCCCGGGGACCGCGTGCGTGCCTCGACGAAGCACGGGACGCTGACCGTCGACGAGATCGCCGCGATGCAGCCCGGGATGGCGCGGCTCATGGATGAGGTGAGCCGGAGGTACTGGGTCCTCTATTATGCCGCGAAGGCGGGGAACTGGGACCTCGCGCGGTACATGGAGAAGGAGGCGGAGAAGATCCTGAAGACCGCTTCCGTGGTACGACCCAAATACCGGGAAGACATCGCCGCATTTTTGCGGGACCGGCTGGGCCCGATTGTGACCGCGATCGACCGGAAGGACTGGACCGGGTTCGACGCCGCCTACCGTCGCGGCATCGAGGACTCGAACATGTACCACGACAAATACAACAAGCGGTTCATCCGGTTCCGTCTCCCGGACCATCCGCCCGAATGGTTCGACCTCGCGCCGCGATAGGTTTTTGGCCCGCGGCCCCGTGCCGCAGCTCGGGTGTCCATGGACTATA
>VBMR01000127.1:10755-14277 GCA_005878325.1 Methanobacteriota archaeon
GTGGCACCTACGTGCGGAAGATGTAGAAAAGGCCTGTGCCGCGAGCCTGAAGCGGCTCGGCGTACGCGAGATCGACCTGTACCAAGTCCATTGGCCGGATCCGTGGAGCCAGGTTCCCCTCCGGGAGACGATGAAGGCGCTCGAGGGATTGCATTGGGCAGGGAAGATTCGTCACATTGGTGTGAGTAACTTCGCGGTCCGGGACCTCAAGGAGGCGCGCTCCTACCTCTCTCGCACCGATATCGCCTCCAATCAGGTCCAATACAATATGCTCCAGCGGAACGTCGAAACGGAGGTCCTGCCGTTCTGCCGCCGGGAGGGAATCGCAATCCTTGCCTGGAGTCCCCTCGGAAAGGGCATTCTCTCTGGGAAATACCACAATGGAAAGAGGCCAAAGGACCGCGTCCGGACGGACGAAGATCTGTTCAAGCCCGCGAACATCCGCGCCACCGCTCCTCTTATTCGCGAGCTCCGCCGGATCGGTCGAGCGCATCGAAAGACGCCCGCGCAGGTCGCCCTGACCTGGTTGCGTCGGCATCGACATGTTTCGCCGATTCCCGGAGTCAAGAGGCCCGGTCAGGCGGAGGAGAATGCGGGAGCGGCAGGGTGGTTCCTCGGCTCCGGCGAAGTCCGCCGGATTGACGCGATCCTGCGTCGTCTGCGTCTCGACACGTTCTAGGGCTGCTGCGGGGGTTGCTTCTTCCGCATCCTCATGGCGGCCGCGGCACCGGCGATTACGACGACGAGAACGATCACGCCGCCGACGATGAGAAGCGTATTGTCGCCCGAAGGCGGAGGGCTCGAAGCCCCCGTCACGACGAGCGTGCCGTGCTGGTTAACGTATCCGTGGAGCTCGCAGAAGAAGTCGAATGTTCCTGCCGTGTTGGCGGTGTAGCTAAAGTCCTTCGCGGTCGTCGGACTTGAGAAGATGGGTGAGTAGGGTTCTCCCGAATCGTTCGCCTGGTTGTTGTTGAGATCGATGATGAGTTTGTGCGCCATCGAGTCATTTGAGAACAAGTGGAAGGTGATTACATCACCTTGGGCCACAGTGATGGTGAGGCTATTTGAGATGCTGTTGGGCGTCCTACCCCAGCCCTTGTTAGGAGAGGTCCCGCTCCCGTACAAGTCGATCGACACGGCGGCCGCGGGACTGACCGTTGACGAGGATCTCGCCGCAGAGAGCGGGGCCAGAAGCCCCATCATGATCAGAAGTCCGAGCGCGACGGGAAGCATCGTCCGTAGTTCTCCCCTCATGGGTGTTCCCAGGTCGCGGCGAGGAAGTCCCCTCGGATAAAGGTTTTCCGTAATGCCAAAATGAACTTCGATCTTGAAGAGTGCGGGGGGTGGGAATTTCCGCTCCGCGCGAGCCGCGCGACGCCTTTGAACCCACGGACTCCTGCGAGACCGGATCTTAAGTCCGGCGCCGTTGTCCTAGCTTGGCTACCCCCGCGCGCCGACCATCGAGCCGTCGGTATAATGCCTTTTTTACGCGTGGTTCGAATCGACTCTTGTTTCGCTTGAAGGGTCTAGGTTCGCCCCCGGAGGAAACGACGGAAGGAATCGCGCTTCAGGAAATGTTTTTCCACACGCCGTGGTTGCGGACCAGGACATGCGGAGTCGCGTCGTGTGGCTCGAGCTTTCACTGATCCTCGTGGCGCTCACGTTCGCAGAGCTCGGCGAGGTCTTGCGAGAGCTTCGGACCGATGTCGTGCTCGACTGGTTCGTCTCCGCCGCTCCCCTGATCTGGATCAACGCCTCGATTTTGGTCTTGTACGCCTTCTTCCGGTTCTACTTCAGTCCGCATCTCGCACCTCCGGTCACGGGCACGGCACGAGCCCGCTCAAACTCCTTTCTCATCCCAAACTTCCGAATTTTCTGGGCCCGAGGGAATCGCCTTCGAAGGGTGTGGGCGATCGCCGGGTTGGCTTACGGCGTCGCATACGCGTTCCTTCAAGGCATCGTGGTCGTAGACCTTTCAGGTTCACTGCAACCGGTGTCCGTCGTCATCGAGAGCGCCGTCGGCTACGGCCCAGGCATCGCTTGGGCCCCGACCACGACCATCGGCGTCCAGCTCCGACCGTATTCGGTCGCGGCGGCCCTCGCGCTCTCGCTCCTCTCAGGCCTCGTCTTCGCCCTCGCCCTCCGAGCTATCGCGACGAACCGACGGACGACCCGAGCGATCCCGGGTCCACTCTTGGGATTCGCGGTGATGTGTCCGGCATGCGCGGGCGGGCCGATCTCGGGCCTGTTTCTCGCATACGTTGCGCCCATCGCGTTCATGGCCGGCATGGGGTCGGCGTCCGCATTCTCGCGGCTCCTCGGCCTCTCCACGGTGCTGCTCGTCGTAACCCTGCTCCTCTTGTGGAGCGTGATTTCTTTCATGACGAACGTCTTGCTTCCGGACGTTTCTACAGAAGCGCCCGATCACGCGCAGCCGGATTCCGCGTAGTCGTCCCCGGAGGGGCCGCCTCGAACCGTCGTGTACCCAGTTCGGCGTTCTCAACTCGTGATTTCGATGGTGCCCCACATTCCCTTGTCCTGGTGAATTTGCCAGGTTGAGCCCGTCGTATCGACCTGATGGCAGGCGAAGAAGTAGTTGCCCGGGGTATTGACGACGAACCAGAACAGGGTGGTGGCCCCCGGGTCGACGTCGTGATCGACGCACGAATCGGGACACCCAACCCGGCTCAGGTTGTTCCAAGTGTCGTGGTATTCGGTATAGTTGTCGAGCGCCGCGGTGGCGGCAGCAGGGTCCGAGTTCCAGCCCGGGTTGTTCGCTTGGGCGAGAGAGAGGGCGCCTTTCGCGTGATTCAGGATCGTGGTCCGATCCCCGCTGAACAGGAGGAATTCGTGAGCCATCGCCCCGCTGTTATTCATCTCGATCAGGATGATGGTGCCCGCCTTGATCTTGTAGTCCGGATTGAAGCCCGGCTGATCGTACCCGACGTCGAACGTGGTAATGTGGATCCTCTTGGTCGCCGTTTGCCCGGGCTGCAACATCGGGAAGATCGCAAGGTCCATCACTGCTGAGGTCACGGCGACCGCGACCACAATTGCAATCACGATCCCCAAAGCGCCCCTCTTCGGCGCAGCTTTCACCGCTTCGCCGGCCGACGGTCCCGTCTCCATCCTGACCCCGTCGCCGGCCAACCCCTCTCCTGACTTAAACATTCTGGCTTTTGGGCGGCACGCACGCGTGGGTTGAAAGGTTTTTACCGGGAACGGGACTACCCGTTGATGTGCCGGCTCCGGCTCCTTCGGCGGAGCAATGGCAGTCGCTTTTCACACTGTACATCATCGCGGCGGTGATTGTCGCGGGGGCCGTGTTCGTGATGTTCTTCTACTTCCTTGCGAAGTACCGAAAGAAGCCGGGCACGCCGGATCCCAGCGACGCGCCGCGGGTGGGCGTCATGGCCGATCGCGGGAATCCCGCCCTCGCCGCGATCTTGACCGCGCTCCTGATCTCCCTCTTCTTCGGCTTGACGCTGAACACGTTCGCGCTCAACGCCTACCTGCAGAACC
>VBMR01000199.1 GCA_005878325.1 Methanobacteriota archaeon
GTGAAATTCGTTAGGTTCTCGTTGTCGTAGTAGCGGCCTCGGAAGGCGCCCGTGGGGATCTTGAGAGGCGGCGGGACCCACGAGACCTTCGCGACCGCGCCACCCGTGTGCTCGAAGTACTCGACCTTGAGGAAGTGCTGCCCCTGTTCCAGGGTGACGTTCACGACGTACTTGGTCGGCGACTGGAGGGACCAAGCGTCGAGGACTGTGTTGTTGTCGACCCAAACGCGCATCCCGTCGTCCGTCGTCATAGTGAACCGATGGGTCCCGGATCGGTCGAAGTTCCAGTAGCCTTCCCAGCGCACCGAGAAGGTGTCCGGCCCGATGGACGGATCCGGAGACCCGGCGCCCCAGTCGAAGTCGATCGCTTGGTCGACCCTCTCGACCGTCTGGTTCGTAAGGTCCTCATTGTCGAAATAGAGGCCCCGGAAGGCGCCGACGGGAATCGCTTCCGCCAAGGACAGGGGCGCCATGCCATCCGGGCCTTCGGGCATCCCGGGAATCGGGGAGCCAGGGCGATCCCGAATGTCCAACCAGGCACCCGCCGCGGTGGCGAAAGTCAGGATGAGGGCGAGCGGGATGCCCGACGCACGTCTGGCCTGCATGGAAGGACCATCGGCCCGCCGGCGGGGAGTGGGGCGGCGGGACTGGCGATACGCCATCGGAAGCATGAACGCATTGCACTCGCCTGTATGCAGCCGAGGGCGCCAGGGCTCCTCGTCAACCTCCAAACATCGGGAATGTGACTAAGCGGCGTCGAACGACCCTGGGTCGTGGATCCCGACCCGCGCGGTCGTCGCCAGCGGGGTCAAGAGCTGGTCAGGGCCGGCGACTCTCCGCGGGGCGATGAGGAGACATGGCGGAGGACCCTGGAAAAGGCGTCCGCCACACCCTTCCCGCGGAGCGCGGAAATCCGTGGATGTCCGTCCGTCGGGCCTCCGAGGTCCGCCTTGTTCTCGACGACGATGATGGGCACGGTTGGAAAGAGGGCGCGGATTTCCTCGAGCAGACGCCTCTGGTCCTCGAGCGGATATCCACACGTTTCCGTGGGATCGAGGAGAAAGAGGATCGCGTCCGCGAGGTGGGTGAGGGCCGCGATAGCCTGCCTCTCGAGGCGATTTCGTTTCTCCATCGGACGATCGAGAAGGCCCGGCGTGTCGAGCACCTGGAATCGATGGCCCGCGCGCTCCACATGGCCCAGAGACACCTGCTTCGTGGTGAAGGGATAGTCCGCGACCTTGGGCCGGCCCGTGGACACGGCCCGCACAAAGGAGCTCTTCCCGACGTTCGGAGATCCCGCGACGACGATCGTCGGCAGGTCGGGGTCGATCTCCGGGAGTCGCCGGAGGGTGCGGCGGGCATCGGCCAGCGCTTTCAGGTCCGATGCGACCTGGTCCACGACGGAGGAAAGACGGCCGTAGGCCTCCTGCCGCAACCGCCCGATCTCCGGGCCCTCCGCGCGTCCGATCCGACGACGGTAGTCGCGGGTCAGCAACCGGGCTCGGTCCGCGGCCCAATCAATCGCCCCGAGGTGCTTCTTCAACGCCTCTCCGCCGACCAGGAGGTCCATGAGCTCGCGATCGAACGGAGGGAGTCGGTCGAGGCTCGGGAACCCCTTCACGATGCCGCGAAGGGTCGAATCGATCGCTTCCCCCGCGATGCGCACGCGGGCGACCGCGAGGTTCCGAGCCTTCGTGACGCGATCCGGGCCCTTCGCGGTGGCCTTCGCGGCCCGACCGAAGGCCTTGTCCAGGAGGTCCTCTGCATCGAGGACGGTCGGGAGATCGAACACCGTCCGCGCGAATTGGCGGCTCGGGATAAGGATGTGGTCCTCACAGATTGAACAGATTCTTCCCGGCGAAAAACGCCGCCCCGAGGATCGCGACTCGGTTCAGGGCCGCGAGGAAGTTCGCGATCAGGAACATGTTCTGTTCCAACGACTGGCCCTCTTTGTTGAACAGGGAGTACACGTAGATGGGGATCGTGTCGCTCATCAGGGGGATGCTCAGCAACAGGTACAGGCCCGTGTATCCGGTCTTTCCGACGAACTTCTGGGCCTTCGTGACGACCCACGCCGCGACGCGCCACCGACCGGACCACTTGCGCACGGACCCCTCGACGTTCAGTCCGAACACGAAGATGAGCCAGGCGCCGACCGTCTTTCCGGCGGCGATCGCGATGGACACCTCCGTCAGGAACCCCCAGTTCTGTTCGACGAGGGGCTTCAGGAGCGCGATCTCGATCGGGATGGGAAGGGCCACCGCGACGAGGACCGCGTATCCGAAGGCCAGGAGCATGTACACCCAGGGATTGTTGTAGGATTCGACGAGGATCTGGATGAGGTCGACCACGGCGTTCGGCGTCGTATCCAATGGGGGTTATAAAAACCGGCGCCGCGATTCCGCTCAATGGGAAAGAGGGTGGAGGCGTCCGTCCTCCGTCAGCAGGACGACACGGCTGTCTTCCCGCTCCGCGGCGACGTGATATCCGAGGCGGGACCCCAGGCGGTCCGCGAACGTCCGGATCGAAGCATGGCTCGGGACATTCTCTGCCTCGAGACGGAGCCGGCTCTCCCCGACGAAGCTGTACCCTTTGCATTCGATGAACATCGGACGGGCCGAGCGATCTAGGGCCGCGTACTCGTCCTCCCATCCGAGGTTCCAGCCTTCCACGAGGGTGTGTCGGATCACGGTGCGGGTCGGCAGACTCGGGAGGAGCTCGAGCGTTTCCCGCAGCTTCCGCCACTCGTTCCCGGATTTCGGCACCATGAGTCGGCGATAGATGTCCTCGTTGGGCGCCGCGACCGTGACGTAGAGTTGCGTCGGTAGGCGACCCTCCGCGTGCATCCGTCGGAGGACCGCGGGCGTCGTGCCGTTCGTGACGAGGAACGTCGACATG
>VBMR01000200.1 GCA_005878325.1 Methanobacteriota archaeon
CGCGAGGCCGATCCGACGCAGGACGGCGGGGCTCACCTGCAAGTTGCCGCGACCGAGGATGAACCCCTGGGCTCCGACCGGGCTCACGACGAGTTTCGCCTTGGGATGGCGCTCGAGGAGTTCCAGGAGTCGGGCTTCGTTCAGATCTTTGGCGATCGTCGTTCCCCCGAGGACCGCGTCGATGCCGAGTAACGTCTTCTCAATGCTGAGGGACGACGCGATTCCATCGATTGTCGAGCCGGGTCCAAGAAGGAACATCGTATCCGGATACTCCTCGAACAACTCCGAGAAGTGCACGGCAAATTCCGCCCGAATGGACGTGTCGCTCACTTCGGACACCATCATCTTGCCCGCCGAGACGAGATGAGGCTCGACGAGGGTCTTCGCGGTTGAGAAGAGCCGAACGTCCCAGCGTCCCTGCCGATACGCCTCTTCGTCGAGATCCAGAAGTTCGCCGGATCCTTCCCGGAGTTGCCCCCGGAGGAACGCCGCGACCAGGTCCGCCGCGGCCGCCGGATGGACGGCGAACACGCCGGAGTGCATCTTCACGCCCGCGGGGATTCCGAGGATCGGGACACGGTCCGCGACCGCGACGGCGACATCCCGGGCCGTGCCGTCTCCCCCGCAGAACACGATGAGCTCGGCCCCGCGCGCCAGGCACCCCTCGACGGTCTGGCTCGTGTCCGCGGGGCGCGTCCGTGCGGGAGGAACGTGGACCACTGCGATGCGCTCGGAGCGTATGCCGGCGTCCCGGAGCGGTCGCTCTCCCATGTCGCCACCCCCGACGAACCAGGAGACGTCGAGACGCGAGTCGCCTTCCGAGGCCCGGAGGAACGCATCGGCAAAGGCGCGCGCCCGGGGGACCGCGACGGGTTCGGCCCCGGCCGCGAGGGCCTGATCCGCGGCCCCATCCGTCCCCTTGAAGCCCAAGCGGCCTCCGAGGCCCGCAATCGGATTCACGACGAAGCCGATGCTCCGCACGCAATCACGACCGAGTCCGCTGTATTTCGTCCTTGCGCGGGCGCTTCCTCATGAAATCGTCCTATGTCTCCGGAGCCTTGCGCCAGGCCCGGGACAGCGCTGCGGGCGGCGAAGCGACCGCGAGGTGGGCGAGGTAGGCGACGGCCGCAATGGGAAGCAACGGCCACAAGGAGGGGGCGAGTCCGACGGCGGTGGATAGTCCCGCGGCGATCCCCAGTTGGATTACGCGAAGTTCGTTGCGGGTGACAGATTCCAATTCGTCCGCTTTCGTATGGAGATGGATCCAAACGGCGGGGAGCGTCCACGCCATTCCGAGGAGGAACGCTGGATAGCCGAGGACTCCCAGGAGGCCGTAGAGGATTGACGCGGCTGCGGCCATTCCGGCGGCGTATTTCTTCGCCTTCGGAAGTCCGAGCGCAACGACCGTCGTCCGTTTCGGTGGACTTGCCGCGGCGTCCATTGGCGCGTCCAGGTAGTGGTGGACCATCAGCATCCCCATGCAGACGAGGGCGTGCGCGGAGAGGGCGATGACCGCGACGACGGAGATCGATTTCGTTTGGATCGCGTAGGCACCGAGCCCCGACAGAAGGACACCAGGAAACCCGCCGAACCACTCGCCCGCGAACGGTCGATACGCCGTGGCGATCGGAGGCGCCGTGTAGGCGACGCCCAGGACGTCGAGGAGAGAGAGATTGCGAACGCGACTCCCGCCGGACAGGGCGCGGCCTCCGCCGATTCGGTCCGTGCCGCTACGCCAATCGAAAATCTCGTTGATCGAGTGCGTGGACCATCCTTGAATCAGGCCTCCGAGGCCGAGGGCGACGGCGAACGAGGCGAGGTCGACTCCGCCGGTCGTCCAAGCGGCGAGGCTGGTCCCGAGGACGACGGCCGTGTACGACCACAGGAGAACGGGGATCAGGCGGAACTCGAGGAACCAACCTTTCGCCTTCCGGATCCAGGCCCCTCCGCCTCCGATGAGGGCCACTAAATTGACTATTTCGATAGTAATATTAGAACGTTCGTTCATCGGAGGTTCGATGCGCGTCCCGCAACGTAGATTGCATCCAAACGGATGGGGGCGCCAAATCATGGATCGGCGGTTGTGGTACCTGATTGCGGCGACGCGCGGGGGCATCAACCGGGCGCGCATCCTTCGGGCCCTCCGGGAACGTCCGTACAACGCGAACGACCTGGCCACGCAACTCGCCTTGGACTACAAGACGGTTCGCCATCATCTCGACGTGCTCCATGAGAATGACTTCGTGATGACGCAGGGCGCGGAAGGGTATGGGACCCTCTATTCGCTCTCCCCGCGGCTCCAAGTCCATTTCGAGGATTTCCTGGAAATCTGGTCCCGGATCGAGCCGCGCTTGGGGCAAAAGTAGATTCTGTCCGCCGACCTCTCTCTTGCCACGCATGGCGATTGGCACTCTCTGGATGATCGACCTGGTCCTCGCGGCGGTCAGCGTCGGCTTCCTCGTGGCTCTTCTCTACATCTACGGGACGAATTTCCGTTCGCTCCGATCCCCTTTGTCGTTCGGATTGATCGTGTTCGCCTCCCTGTTTATCGTGGAGAACCTGGCCGCGATTTATTTCTACGTCGTCCTGGCAGAGACGGGATTTGGGGGGGCCGTCGCGATGCCCATGCTCGCCCTGAACGCGGTCGAGCTGGTCGGGTTCGCCACCCTGTTCTATATTTCGTGGCGCTGACCATCCGCGGGGCGGTGCGGTCAAATACGGCCCCCTCCTTTGCGGGTCGGTCCGACCATGGTGAACTATCGTCCCCTGGGGAAATCGGAGCTCGAGGTCTCTGAGATCGGCTTCGGCCTGTGGACCCTCGCTTCCGGCCGCTGGGGCGCGTTCACGGATGAGCAAGCCGTCGACCTGCTCCGGAAGGCCTACGATGCTGGGATTAACTACTTCGATGTCGCCCCGACGGATGGCGATGGACGCGGAGAGCGTCTCCTCGGGGAAGCGTTCAAGGATCGGCGGGACCTGGTCATCATCTCGACCAAGGCGGGACGGTCCGGAGGCCACGCGGACTTTGCCCCCGCGGCCATCCGCGCCTCCCTCGAAAAGACGTTGGACCGGCTTGCGTCCTCGTACGTCGACGTGCTCCAGTTGCATTACCCCGACGCCGCGACCGTGGCGAACCCCGCCGTGTGGCAAGCCCTCGAGGCCCTCAAGTCGGAGGGAAAGATCCGGTACTATGGAATCGCCCTCGGCCCCGGCCCGGGAGGGCTGGAGGAGGGGCGGGCGGCGATGCGCAAGCACGATCTGGGGATCATCCAGACGTACTACAATCTGCTCGAGGAGGAGCCGGGTCGGAAATTCTTCCCCGTCGCCCTGGAGATCAATCAGGGCATGGTGATCCGAGCCCCCCACGCGGGCGGCGTGCTCGAGTCCGATCCGGAGGCGACCCGGTTTCCGGCGGACGGGGACCTGCAAACGAAGGAGGCCCCCTGGATCGAGCGAGCTCGAAAGCAGGCGGGGAACCTGCGGTGGATCTACGAAGGAAAAGGGATGAGCCTGTCCCAAGCCGCCCTGAAGTTCATCCTTTCGGAGGAGACCGTGGCCTCCGTCATCCCGAACATCTACAAGGAAGAGCACCTCGCCGAATACGCGGCCGTCTCCGATTTCGATTCGTTCTCGCAGATCGAGCTCGGCGAAATTGCGGAGCAGTTCCGTCGCGGGTTCGGCGTCTGAGGCGGACGATGATCCTCGGATACGTCGACTCGGAGGATCGAATGTACGACCTGAGCTTCGCGACCCTGAGGATGCGGGTGCGGGTGGAGGCCGGCCCCCAAGGGGCGGAGAATCGGGTCCTGTTTTCCCAAGTCGCGGGCGAGGGCGGGGCGTCCTACCGCGTGTTGGGGGAATCCGACGCGACCGCAGAGGTCTCGATGGACCACGACGGCCATCGCGTGCCGCTCTTGCGACCCGTCGACGGCCATCTGTACCGACACGAGAAGGGAATCCTGTTCTTCGCCACCCCGACGAACCGCGACCCGGAAGACCCGGGATTTTTCCTCGTGAAACTCCGCGCGATGCCCAGCGCGGTCCGGTTCTTCTTCGAAGA
>VBMR01000201.1 GCA_005878325.1 Methanobacteriota archaeon
TCCGCGAAGAAGTTCGGGGGCACCGAAAGTGGGTGCGGGGATGCGGACGCGTTGATGGCCTGGTTGTAGCCGAACACCGTGACATCGAAGGTGGGTCGGGGCTCCGAGATCCGCAGCGTGGTGTACTTCGGCGTGCCGTCCGCGGTGGCCAGGTCGAGCTGCCGGTCTCGGGTGATCGTCGCCGTGTCCGCGTCGGCGGATAGGAGCATGAACTCGCGAGCGAGGATTCCGTTCACCTTTTCGATGTAAACCTCTCGGATCGGTGCGACGCCTCCCCAATAGTCGTCAAAGCGGTCCAGGATGACGACGACATTCGGGACCCACGCGCCGAGTCGGAACGGCCCGGTTCCACAATCCCCCACTGGATCGCCCGCTCGCGGTGGACGATCGAGGAACCCGTTGCGCACCTCCCAGCCATCCCGGCTCGACGCACACGCCTTCTCGACGACAGACCCGACCGTGGAGGCCATCGATTGGAGGAAGGCCGGATAGGGACGGGTGAGGTGCACCTTGACTTGGTCCGGCAGGACCTTTTCGACCGTTGAATTGGTGACCGCCCATGCCACATCCCGGCTCAAGGCGTTCAGGCTCCAGTTCGCTTCGGGCGCCACATCGTCTAGGACGGTCCGGATATTGGCCGGAATCTCGGCGCGGGATCGGAAGGCGCGGTCGGCGTAGTCGGCGAGGGAGCATGGCTGTCGGCCTCCTGGACCGCATCCGTTCACATATCGCGCGACGAAATTCGTGAGGACCTGCTCTAAGATCCAAGAGGGGCCGTTCGGATCGTGCACCGCGAGGACCCGTTGGATCGAGTACGCAACATCGTCCGGGGTCATGACCGCGCCGCTATGGAACCTCACATCCGGTCGGAGGGTGAACGTGTAATTCCTTCCGTCCGGAGAGATGCCGCCATTCGCTTCCGACGGTACGAGCATGGCGAGACGCGGGGCGAGGACCGTGACATTGTCCGACCCCGGCTGGTACCACACGAGCGTCTCATACACGTTCTGGAGGATTTCGCCACCTGAATTCTCCGCGTTGATGGCGGGGTCGAGAGAATCCGGCTCACCGAACGTCACGCTCGTGAAGATCGAAGGATGTTTCATCACGAACGAAGGGACGCCCGTGGTGACGCGAATCGTGTATCCCGCAGAGACGGCGACGGTCGCAACGGTCAGTGTCAGGCGCACGAAGAAACTACCCGGTCGAGTGAAGCGATGGCTAGTCGTGCCCACCGTTTCCGAGCTGCCCCCCGTGGGCGGGCTGCCGTCCCCCCATCCGTAGTTGAGGATCGTAAAGAGGGACGCGTTGTCCGCGGCGGAGACTGGGATGGCAGCGCCGCCTTCGGAATGATTCGATGCGTTGTTCCAATTCCAAGTGTAGGCCCACGAGGCGTTCGCGTCGAAACGCACCCAAGCCCCTGCCGCCACGGTCGTCTGGTTCGCCGCCAGGATGCCGACTGCGGGACCGGGGGTGCAACTCCAGGCGCACGCCCCCGACAGGGGTGCCGAAGGAGGGGCGACGTCGGAGGCCCGGGGACGGACCTGGATGAAGAGGAGGGCATCATCGTTCGTCGCCTCACCGCCCCTTCCGTCCGTGACCGTGAGCACGACGACGTACCGTCCCGGAATGGAGTAGGCGTGGGTCGGGTTCGTGCCCGTCGCCGTCGAATTGTCCCCGAAGTTCCACGTGAACGTCAGAGCATCGCGGTCCGGATCGGTCGCGTTGGCCACGAAGGAGAGAGGCGCTTGCACGGTCGTCGATTCGGCGCTTACGGTGGCCATCGTGATCGTCGGCGCGGCGTTCAGCGGCCGTACCGACGCGGCGTAGACCACGGCGATGATAACGCCGACGACGCCTACCGCAGCGATCCGAACCCAGAGGCGACCGGCGCGATTCCCCGGCGCTCCGGCCGAGGGAGCGGTGGGCGAGTCCTTGGCTTCGACTTGCGGTACCGTCCGGCATTCCTCCCCCGCTAGAAAATCGCGACTGAGTCCATGGCCGATTACCACTTAATACGTTTTGAGACAAGGTTCAGACTCGTGTGTTCGAACCGGGCGAAATGCGTGGCCGGGCCATGGGTCCGGAGCCGACCCGGCCCCCGAGGTCCGCGCGCTCCAAAGCTTCAATACGCGTTCTCTTGATGCGCGACGGATGCCGGGGTGACAGAGCGGCTAATGTGACCGACTGCAGATCGGTTTCCTGGGGGTTCGACTCCCTCCCCCGGCACGTCACGATTCGCTATGCGGACGGACGCGAGCTCGGTTAGCTCGTCGCCTTCTGCATCGTCTGCTGTCCGCCCGGACGCTCGCGTGCGAGTCTCTCCACACACGTTCTTATAACGTCGCCTCCTTGGTCCCCGCAAGAACCTTTTATGCGATACTTCGAGAGCATCCTCGAGATCATCGGCAACACGCCCCTCGTGAAGCTCCCGAAGGTGATGACCGGCCTCGAATGCCTCGTCCTGGCCAAGCTCGAGATGATGAACCCGGGAGGGAGCGTGAAGGACCGGATCGCGGGGCCTATGATTCGAGACGCCGAGGAGAAGGGGCTCCTCAGGCCCGGGGGCACGATTATCGAGCCGACGAGCGGAAACACCGGACTCGGGCTCGCCATGGTCGCCGCGATCCGCGGGTACCGCGCGGTCTTCACCATGCCCGACAAGATGAGCCGGGAGAAGATCGACCTTCTCAAGGGGCTCGGCGCGCGGGTCGTGATCACCCCGACCGCCGTGCCACCCGAGCATCCGGAGTCTTACTACCGAGTCGCGGATCGGATCCACCACGAGACCCCGAACTCGATTCTCCCGAACCAGTACGCGAACCCGGCGAACCCGCAGGCCCATTACGAGACGACGGGGCCCGAGATCTGGCGGGATACGGACGGTAAGGTGACCCATTTCATCTGCGGCATGGGAACCGGCGGGACGATCAGTGGTGTAGGGAAGTACCTGAAGGAAAAGAACCCGAAGGTCCGGATCATTGGCGTCGACCCCCTGGGGTCGATCTTGAAGGACTATTTCTATAAGAAGGAGATAATTAAATCGCACACTTATAAGATCGAAGGCATCGGAGAGGACTTCATCCCGAAAGCCACGTGGTTCGAGTACGTCGATGACATCGTGAAGGTCGGGGACAAGGAGGCGTACCTGATGACGCGCCGCCTTGCCCGGGAGGATGGAATCCTCGCCGGGAGCTCGAGCGGCGCCGCGGTCGTTGCCGCCCGACGCATCGCGGAGACGCTCCCGCGGGACGCGGTCGTGGTCGTGCTCCTGCCCGACACGGGGGAGAGGTACCTGTCGAAGGCCCACAACGAGGAGTGGCTCAAGGAGCAGGGTTATCTGGAGGAGCCGGTCGCGCCCCTCATGGCCATCCTGCGCGGGAAAGAGCGCACGATTCCAGGGGTCATCACGATCGACGTGGCTGCGAGGGTGCGAGAGGCCGTGGACATGATGCGCCAGTACAACGTGTCGCAGCTCCCGGTCCTCGATACGGGAATCCTCGTTGGAAGCCTCCGGGAGGAAGTCTTGATGAAGGCACTCGTCCAGAACCCGAAGATGTACGATGACTTCGTCGCGAAGGTCATGGAGAAACCGTTCCCGATCGTCGAACCGGGGGCGGACCTGGAACAGGTGTACAAGCTCCTCCTGCGTGGCAGCCCCGCGGTGGTCGTGGGAAAGGAGAACCGATTGGAAGGCATCATCACGCGAATCGATGTGATCGAATACCTGGCGGGCCGGGCATAGCAAGGGTTTTACGTCGGCGGCACGACTCTGCCCGTGGCGATCGCGATGCGCTTTGCGACAAAGGCCATTCACTTCGGGCAGGAACCGGACCCGCGGACCGGCGCCGTGACGGCGCCCATCTACATGACCTCGACCTACTCGCGGAAGACGCAGGACGAATACGCCTATGCCCGCGGCGCGAACCCGACCCGCGACGCCCTCCAAAAGAACCTCGCCGCGCTGGAAGGAGGGGAGGCCGCGCTCTCCTTCTCGAGCGGCATGGGCGCGATCACGACGACCCTTACCCTCCTCCAGAAAGGGGACCATGTGATCGTCACCGACGATTGCTATGGCGGGGTGTATCGGATCTTCACGCGGATCATGAAGGGCTACGGGATCGATTCCACCTTCCTCGACCTTCGGGACCTCGTCGATGTCGAGGACGCCTTTCGTCCGGAGACGAAGATGCTCTGGATGGAATCGCCGACGAACCCGCTGATGAAGGTCGTAGACCTGCGGGAACTCGCGGTGATCTCGAAGGCCCACGAGGCCATCAGCGTGTGCGACAACACGTTCGCGTCTCCCGCCCTCCAGAACCCCTTGGGCCTCGGGGTGGATCTCGTGATCCACAGCACGACGAAATACCTGAACGGGCACGCGGACCTCCTCGGAGGGGCGATCGTGACGAACCGCGCCGACCTCCAGGAGAAGCTGAAGTTCTCCCAGAACGCCCTCGGGGCCGTCCCGAGTCCCTTCGACTGTTGGCTCACCCTCCGCGGCATCAAGACCCTTCCGCTCCGGATGGAGCGGCACTGCGACAATGCGGAGGCGCTCGCCCGATTCCTGAAGGATCACAAGGCCGTCTCGAACGTCCACTATCCCGGCCTTCCCGATGATCCGGGGCATCGGGTCGCGAAGAAGCAAATGCGCCGGTTCGGGGGCATGCTGAGTTTCGAACTGCGCGAAGCCGCGAAGATCGTCGATCGGCTGCGCCGGCTCGAGGTTATCCTGCCAGCAGAAAGCCTAGGAGGCGTCGAATCCCTGATCGAACATCCCGCGACGATGACCCACGCGAGCGTTCCCAAGGAGCAACGGGAGCGCCAGGGGATCACGGACGGCTTGATTCGTTTCTCTGTTGGCATCGAGGACGTCGAAGACTTGCAAGAGGACCTCGAACGGGCCCTCTCCTGAACGTCTACCACCGGGCGCGCCGAGGCGTCCAGGACGGAGATCGCGGGAGCAGCCGAGCCGCCTGCGCCGTGATCCCGGACGCGATCAGGACATAGCCTCCCAGCGCGGCAGCGGGCAGGAGACCGCGGCCCACACTCCAAGAGCGAGCGAACGCGGTGGTGCCGGGGTTCTGGAGGATGACCGCGGTCGTGGCCGCCGCGACCGCGAAGAGGACGAGTGCGCCGGCGGTTGCAATCTGACGAGATCTTGAGTCGAGGTAGTTCGCCACGCGGCCGAAGAGGATGCCGTGGAGCGCGAGGACCGGGATGAACATCCATCCCTGGTACGGAAGGGCCGTCAGGTACACGACCCAAATCCAG
>VBMR01000202.1 GCA_005878325.1 Methanobacteriota archaeon
GCCTCCCCCGGTGCGCGCGAGTAGTAGATGCTCTCTCCGATCGGCGAGAAGCCCGCCTGGGTCGCGATCCGCATCGAAGCGACGTTCTGCTTCGAGATCTCCAGGATGACCCGTTCCACTCCCAGGGCGGCCAAGGTCGACAGGCGCGCGTTCGTGATCTCCTTCCCGAGGCCCCGCGCGCGCTCCGGCGGCAGGACCGTCAGGGTGTGCAGACGCCCGACCGACCCGACCACGGTCGCGAAGCCGAAGCCGACCACGCGACCTAGCGCCACGGCGACGAAGCCCAAGTCTCCCGCCTGGAACGACGAGACGATGAAGCGACGGGCCGGGCTCCGATACACGCTCTCCGCAATGGCGACGACCGCGGGCACGTCGTCCGCGGTCATGGGCCGCACGATGGAAGAGTCGTTTGCGACCGCGGCCGGATTCCGGAGTTGGAGGATCGTGAACCGGTCGATCTCTTGGGCGTTGAGGAGCCGTCCCGGGATCGAGCCGTCCGCGAAGAAGTCCCGCATCCGCAGCCGCTTGAGGAGGACCCGGACCACCGCGTCGTCCGCGGCGAACAAGCTCCCGACCCCCGACTCCCGATCCATCAGGGCCATCCCTTGGATCGTGTTCCCCGCAATGGCCAGGACGACCGGATCGCCTTCCGAGAAGGAGCGTTCCGCGAACACGGGGAGGAAGGGACCGAAGAAGGGCGACCCGTCTCCTTGGAGGTTCGCGACGTCTGCGGGGGACTTCGCCTTGCGGATGCGGACCTCCGTCGGGAAGTCTTTCGAGCCGATCCGGAGGCGGCTCGGTCCCCGGCGGACCCGGATCGCGACGACGACGCCCCCGACCGCCGTGGCCGGGACGCCGAGGTCGACGAGGCTGAAGGCGACGAGGTCGAGCGGAACCGCGTAGGTGCTCGAGGTGAGGATGACCTGTCCGTGGAAGTGGAACGAGGTGAACGGGTTGAAAGCGTTCGTGTCCGTCTCCTCGAACTGTTCGCCCACGATGAATCCGGAGTCCCGGTCGAAGAAGTATCGGTCTCGGTACGTCGCGTCAAACCTCCCGTAGGCATCGTCCCGCACGTACGTCCCTGCGGCATCGAGTTGGACCGCTTCATGAGGGACGAGTCCAAACCAGAGGGTCGCGTGGAGAGAGGTCACGGTGAACTCACGTCGACAATCCCGCTCTGATGCGTCCCGTCCGAGCCGTCGAAGACCCAGCTCCCGGTCCCGCGGACCGTCACCGAATCGCCCTGCACATCCTGGATCGCGTAGGCCGAGTGGGACCGCATGTGATCCGTGTAGCCGAAATAGTCGCCCGCCCCCTGGTCGACGTTCGTGTTGTAATCGTACTCGAATCGGTCCCCCGCACGAGGAGCCGCGGACACGATTCCGGATCCGAGGAACGGGAGGACGAGACACAGGAGGACGAACAAACCCCCGACGCCCGGGAGCGCCGAACCGCTTGACGTGCGCGACACGGAATCCCTCCGTCCTCTCCCACGGTACCGGACGATTTCAACTTAAAGGTCCCGCGGGAACGCCGCAACATACCCGCGGGATGGGCATCGGATTCCCTCCCGACGAACGGGCCCGAAAGGAATAAGTGGACCCGCCTCATCGGAGGGATGCGATGGCGAAGGCCCACCATTGTCCCATCGACGGCGCGCAGCCGTGCAACGCCGCGGGGAGCATCATCCACGTCTGTCCGGTCTGTTACACGCGGTGGGAGGAAGTGATCCCGGAGGACAAGCCCGCTCCCCCGCCGACGCCGAAACCCGCGCCCAGCGCCGCAGCTCCGACGACGCCAAAGCCCGCGGGCCCCGCGGCTCCTCCGGCTGCTCCCGCCTCTTCGTGACCATGTCCCTGCCGTCCTCGGGCGCGCCATCGCGGGGGGACGAGGGCCTCGCGACGACCCTGGCCGAGGTCCGCCGGGAGATCGCGTGCCGGGTGTGCCAGGGAGACATCAAGCGGTGCCGCCTCTCGATCTGTCCGTATCTCGACCGGGTACGCGCGTGGTTCGTGGATCGTCGGGACCTGCGGACGACGAACCTGTTCGGCGCGTCGCCCCCGAGTGCATTCGTCGGATCGTGGGGCTACCCGAAGGTCCTCGTCGGACCCTTGGTCCCTCCGGTGCGGGACGAGGACACTTCGATCCTGGACGCCTCCGAGTCCTGGCTGTCGTATGACCTCGCGGAGATCCTGCGGTTCCGCCTCTCGCTCGTCCGAGGGAAAGCCCCGCGACGGGTCGCGGAGGCGCGCGTGCCGGACTCCATCCTCGCGGCGGTCCAAGAAGGCGCGATGGCCTCCAAACCGATCGACACGGAGATGTGGTTCACGAAGAAGCCCGTCCTCCTGAGCCCTTTCTCCGCCCGCGCCCCGCCGAGCGGTCCGAGCGCGGACCTGACGAAGGTCGACCTCGCCTCGAATCCCTCCGTGCCGCGGCGGGTCGACGACCTCGTGGCCGACACCGACCTCCGGGCGGGCGAGGCCGTAGCGGACCTGTACGACCATGGGATCACGCAGAGCCAGATCACCCGTATCTTCAGCGTCGGACTCCTGGGAACCAAGGACCGACGCCGGCTCGTGCCGACGGAATGGTCCATCACCGCGGTGGACGACATCCTCGCGAAGGCTCTCGTGGACGAGGTGCGAGGGAATTCGTGGATCTCGGACTTCGAGGTGGCGAGCGCCACGGGCCTCGCGAACACGGTCGCCATCCTCCTGTTCCCGCAAGCGTTCATGTTCGAGGGCCTCGAAGCGTGGAACCTCTCGTCGAACCCGACGCCGATCCAGGACCATGAGTTCGCGGGCGGCCGGACGACCTATCCGGATCGGATCGCGGGGGCCTACCATGCGACGCGGCTCCCGGTCCTGGAGCACCTTGCCGCCCGCCGGCGTCAGGCCGGGGCCATCGTGTGCATGGAGGTCTACGACGACTGGGTCCCCTTGGGCGTGTGGCGGTACCGCGAGCTGGCCCGCGCGGCGCTCGCGAAGAAGCCCTCCCGGTTCCCGACGTTCGAAGAAGCGGAAGCTGACCTGGGCCACCGGCTGCGGCTCCCCCTCGCGAACTGGTGGCGGGCCAGCGTGCTGCGGGCCTACCTCCGCGGGCAGAGACGGATCACCTCCTACGCATGAGACCGCCCGGGCTGCGCCTCGTGGACCCAAAATCCTACCTCTAAACAGAGGTAGAAATCCGGATCACAATCGAAATTACCCGATCAGGCCCTAAGAGACTGCGGTGGTGGTCGCGTTCCTATTTCCGAGGTACGTCGGCTGCAGTCAACCCGAGTCAGGAATGCGGCACAGCCCTTCGTCGTCTGCCATAGAGTTGCAGGAGCCGGTATCCAAGCTTCTCCGCATCCTGGAACTTTCTCTTATTCCTCAAGCCTGTGGCGATGTAGAGCCCCAAGACGACCGGCCCGTCCAGCGCAGCAAAGGTGTAAGGAGTCGTCGATCCGAATAGAGGAAGCAGGGCGAGGGTGTACGCAACTGCGACGATCAGCATGAGATAGTAAATAGCCCAGCTCAACACGGCCCACTCCCCGTCCCCCGGAAATCGGCCCTTTTTCCCATGGTCGTCGACGTACCTTAGATATTCACGAAGATAGGGCGTTCGTTCCGTGGGGGCCCAGCCGTTCTGAAGACTCTCGCGAATGAACGTCGCGTTGTATAACGGATCGACCCACGCGCCCAGGTACGCGCCCCCTGAAGAGGAAGCGAGCACGAAGCTGAACATGACTTGAATGGGCAAACGGTGATCTGCAACCTGAAAAAACATCCAAATTGGAACGCCCAAGCTAGGGATCGCGGTCACGATGAGGAGTGAAGCGAAGGACCGTTCCCGCCATCCGCCGCACTTCCAGACTGCTCGGAAAAAGCGGCCAACTCCGAGCCGATTGACGCCAGTCCTCTGGACAGCAGTGCGAGATCGCGTATTAGGTCGAAGAGGCGCGCCTCCATATGAAGGTCTGCGAGACCCTCGCCAGCATGCATACCTCCA